>CAZMRP010000182.1:0-8457 GCA_964568275.1 uncultured Myxococcales bacterium | reverse complement strand
GCCGTAGCGGTCGCCGCCGTGGGCCACGCGGTGGCCGACGACGTCGATCTGCCGCCCGGCGTCCAGCGTCCCGAACACCAGCTCCAGCGCCGCGGCGTGGTCCGGCGCCCGCACCGCCTCGGTCCGTTCGCCGTCGGGTCCACGCCGGCGGTGGCGCGAGCCGTCGAGGCCGATCCGCTCCACCAGCCCGCGCAGCTGGCGCGCCGGGTCGGGGCCGTCGAACAGGCAGTACTTGATCGACGACGAGCCGCAGTTGAGCACCAGCACGCGGCGGTCGCCGAGGGCGGCGCCGGGGTCGAGGCGGTAGGGGTCGCGCGCGCGGTCCCAGGCGTCCGCGGCCACGTGGCGTTCCGCGGGGTCCTGCCAGCGCTGGCGCAGCCGCGCGGCCATCGACTTCGCCAGCTCCGCCACCGCCGTCGGGTTGGCGGCGAGCGTCCGGCCGTAGACCGCCTGCGGGATGCGCAGGTAGCGGCACGGTCCGTCCGCCGCCACCTCGGCCGTCGTCACCTCGCCGGTCAACAGCGCCATCTCGCCGAAGTAGTCGCCGGGTCCGAGCCGTCCCAGCTGCGTCGGCGGGCCGCCCGGTTCCGCGGCCGGCCGGCGGACCGCGGCCCGTCCTTCCAGCAGCACGCCGAGGTACTCGCCGGCGTGGCCGTACTCGATCAGCGTGGCCCCGTCGGCGGCCTCGGCCACCGTCGAGTTCTCGAGCAGCTCGCGCAGCGAAGGCTCGTCGAAGCCGCGGAACAGCGCCATCTGCTGCAGTTGTCGGACGACGTCCATCGCCAGTCCTCCCGGTCCCGTGGCGCGGCGGCCGCCGCGCCGGACCTCGCGGCGGAAGGTACCACGGCTCCCGCGGTCCCGACAGGGGTCGACCCCGTCCGCTCGGGTCGGTGGGCGGAGGCGCTACGGCAGGACCGCCGGGTCCGGCGGCAGGGCGCCCGGGCAACCGAGCAGCTCGTTCAGCGAGAACCCGTGGAACGGCTGCTCCGGCACCGGGAGCGTGCCGGCCGCGACCCAGAAGGTGAGGTCCTCGGGCGAGAAGACGATGGCGTACAGCGCCCCGTTGGTCGCCAGCCCGCCGTTGTTGTCGAAAGTCCCGACCGGCGCCTCGACGCCGGTGTAGGGGTCGACCCGGTCGCGCAGCACGCGCACCAGCTCCGCCGGGTCGAAGGTCCCGAAGCGCGTGGCGCTGCCGTCGCGCGGGATCAGCTGTGCCAGCCGCTCGTAGCGCAGGGTCGTCGACGGCCCCGCCGGGTCGGCGTCGGCGTCGATCGTCTCGGGCGCCACGAAGTGGTTGGTCAACCACACCGCGCCGTCGGCGAGGTGCCGCGCCCCGATCCTCCGCGCGGTCATCTCGAACGCCGCGCCCGCGCGGTTCGGGCCGTCCGCGAAAGCGAACCCCTCCACCGTCATGTGGTCCTCCGCCCGGATCGTCGCCTCGGCCTCCGCCAGCGAATGCGCCCGCTTCAGCAGCTGGCCCAGCATCTGGACGTGGCTGCGTCCAAGCAGGTCGTGCTCGGTCCCGTTCACCGGGTCGGCCTCGTTGGAGGCCCCCGACAGCCCCGCGGCGTTCATCCCCGAGTACGGGCTGAGGTTGCCGGGGAAGCCGATGTAGACGTGCGGGATGCCGTCCATCGGCTGGCGCACGAAGATCACCGGATACCACAGCAGGTAGTCGACCTGGCCCCAGTCGAGCAGCCGGCCGTGGTAGATCCGGCCGCCGGCCGTCGCCTCGCCGCTCACCACGACCTGCGAGCAGCCGGGCCGGGGGAGCGGCTTGGGCAGCACGCCGGCCAGGAACTCCACCAGCACGTCGCCGAAGTTCGCCAGCAGGCACAGCTCCATCGTCCAGCCGACGTCGCCGGCGGCGTCGACCATCCCCGTGCACTCCTCGATGATGTCCGGGTACGACAGGCTGCGCGCGTAGTCGTCCAGCCCGAGCAGCCGTGCGATGGGCAGGATGCTCAGGATCTGCGAGACGTACTCCGACTCCGCGATGCCCCGCGCCAGCTCCGCGTGCAGCAGCGTCCCGTGCTGGTAGCCCATGGCGTAGGCCGAGCCCTCCAGCCAGACGACGGTGAACGGCGGGCGGTCCTCGCGGTGCGAGGCGACCGGCGCGCACTCGCCTCCGTCCACCACGTCCGTTCCGCCGTCGTCGACCTCGGCCGAGGCGTCCTCGGCGGCCGCGTCGCCGCCCGTCTCGTCCGCCGGCTCCGTCCCGTCGTCCTCGGCGACGTCCGGCGCATCGACCGCTTCGACCGTGTCGGCCGGGTCGAGGTCGACGCCGCCGTCGTCCGCGGGTCCGGCCGTCGCGCCGTCGCACGCCGCGGCGGCGACGCAGAGCATCACCAGTGCGCCAAGCCGTGTTCCCGGCCGCTCCTGCATTCGTCACGCCTCCCGGCGCGCCCAGCGCGCAGGCGACATCTTAGCCGATCGCGCGGAGGTCGGGGGAGGGCCTCGCGCCAAGGCGCGAAGGCGCAAGGGGCGCGGGGGGGGGTGAGGGCGTCGCGCAAAGGTGCGGGGGCGGGGCCTGGTGTCGTGCGCCTTTTGCGCGTGCGGTGGGAGCGGGGCACAATGGCCGCTGTGGGGCGACCTCGGCGTCGACCCGCTCGGGAGGTCCACGGATGCGTGTTTCGCCATGGCTCGTCGTCGCGCTGCCGGTCGTCGGTTGCTACGCCTCGTACGCCGAGTCTGCCGCCGGGGACGGCGGCGCGTCGGACGACGGTCGGCTGCCGGTCGACTACGCGTGGGACATCGCCGAGGTCGGCACCGACACGGTTCGCGACGACGCGGCGGCCGACGTTCCGACCGACGGGCCGGGAGACCACGTGTGGACGCTGCGGCAGGTGCCCGCGACGGTGGAGGCCTGGGGCTGCACCGCGTCGCCGGGGCAGATGGGCTTCGCCGAGCTGTCCGTGGACCTGCGACGAAGCTGCTGGCACGTCGGGCCCGCGGAAGCGGAAATCGTCGACACGCCGACGGGCCTGCCGGCCGTGGAGGTGCGGGCCTACGTCTGGGAGGAGCACGGGGTGCCGTGCGTGGACGTGGGCGCCGAAGCGCCGTACGTCTACGAGGTGGCGCTGCCGGACCTCGGCGTGGGGAACTGGCAGGTCACGGAGCCGCTGTCGGGCTCGACGTTCCTGCGCGCGGTGTGGGCTCCGCCGACGCCGACCGATTGCACCGGTCCCGGCGCGCCCGCGGGGGGCGAGTGCGTCCTCGACTGCGACTGCGAGGGCTCGACCATCTGTGCGGCGGCCCGCGGCGACGCCTGGTGCGGGTCGACGTGCCAGCAGCCGTGCAACGCCGACGTCGACTGTCCGTCGCGCTCGAGGTGCCGGTCGGACTGGACCTGGGCCGGCCGCGGCTGCGAGCCGGTTCCGGACGGGGAGGACCTGTGCGGCGGCGACGGCGACTGTCCGGCCGGGATGCGGTGCGCGATCACCGAGCACGGGAGCTTCTGCGCCTGGGGCGTGGAGCTGAACGGCGCGACCCGGCACGTCTGCACGGTCGACGAGGAGTGCGACCCGGGGCTGGATTGCGTGGAACACGCCGACGGCTCGCGGCGCTGCGAGCTGCGCTGCACGACCCCCGGGATGGTCTGCCCCGCGATGCACGGCTGCGGCATGCGGCTCGGCGACGGCTCGCGGCTGTGGATCTGCGAATGGTGGGGAGAGTAGGGCGGCGGTTGATCGATCGCGGTTCGCGAGCTAGGCTCCCTGCACCATGTTTGCAAGAACGACCTGTAGCCTGCTCCTGCTCCCGTGGCTCGTCGCCTGCGCCCAGCCCCCCGACGAGGAGCCCGACGCCGACGCCGGCGTCGACACCGTGGAGGACCTCGTCGACCTGCCGCCGGAGGTGCCGGTGGACGTGCCGGCGGACGTGCCGCCGGACCGCCCCGACGCGACGGACGACGGCCCGGACATCTCGTCCGTGTTGATCTACGCCCACTCGCGCGACACCCTGTACACCTTCTCCGCGTACACGCTGACCGTGACCGAGATCGGCGTGTTCACGCTGCCCGACGGGACGCCCGCGCCGTACATGCTCGACCTGGCCGTCAACGAGGCGGGCGACGTCTACACCTCGAGCGACACCTCGCTGTACCGCTGCGACCCCGCGACCGCCCGCGTCACGCTGGTCGGCGACTTCGGCCTGGCGGACGAGGAGCTGTACGCGTTGACGTTCCTCCCCGAAGGCGTGCTGCGCTCGGACCGCGAGGCGATGATCGGCGCCACCAACTCCGGCGCCTACTACGAGGTGAACGTCGCGACGGCCGAGGCGACGTACCTCGGGCAGTACCCGGACGGCTGGCTCTCCAGCGGCGACATCGTGTCGATCGTCGGTCTCGGCACCTACGCCACGCTCAAGCGCTACGACTACCCGAGCAGCGACATGCTGGCGGAGATGACGTTCCGCGGCGACGGTTCGGTCGCGGCCCGGATCATCGGCGCGATCGACAATCCGCGGGGGGAGCAGTTCCGCGAGCTGTTCGGCCTGGGCTACTGGGGCCGCTCGCTGTACGGCTTCTCCAACTCGGGTCAGCTCGTCGAGATCGACCGCGACACCGCCGAGGGCACCTTGGTGACGACCGCGACGGGCACCAGCCAGTTCTGGGGCGCCGGCGTCACCACCGTCGCGCCGGTCATCTTCTAGCCCCGTCGTCGTCGGGACGCGCTACGATGGCGCCATGCTGCGCCGCGCCGCGCTCCTGCCGTGCCTGCTGCTCCTCGCCTGCCCGTCCACGAACGGTGGTCCGGCCGACGTGCGGGATGCCGAACCCCTCGACGCCCCGTCCGACGGGGGCACCGACCTCGCGGCGGAGGTCGATGTCGGTCCCGACGTGCCGTCCGATGCGCCGTCGGTGGACGTTGCCGACGCGCCGCCCGCGGACGTTCCGGCGGAGGCCGGCGACCTGGGCGACGGCCTGGATTCCGGCGACGGCGGAGCGGAGCCCGGCTGGACGTGCCGCGGCCCCGGTGTCGCGGGGCACGTGCAGCTCGGGCTGGCCTACTGGACCGCGAGCGCCGCCTACGGCGACCACCTGGCGGAGCCGGTGGGGCGGCTGGGGGCGGCGCACGTCGACCTGGCGCGGCTGGCGGCGCCGCTCCCCGACGGCATCGACGTCGTCGTGGACCTGCACTGGCAGCTGTTCGACTACGCGGCCCACACCGTGCGCGGGGACCTTGCCGCGCAGCTCGAGGCCGTCGCCGCGGCCATCGGCGACCGGCTGCACCGGGTGCGGGCGCTGTACCTGATCGACGAGCCGTACATCGCGGGCCACGCCATCCCGCGGGCGCAGCTCGAGGCGGCGATCGTCGCGGTGGAGAGCCGGTTCCCGGGCGTGCCGACCTACATCACCTTCGCGCACCACTGCTTCGATCCGGCGTCGACCGACGCGGCGTGCGTGGTGCCGCCCGCGGACCGCGGCGTTCCGGCCGGCCTCGATTGGGCGGCCTTCGACTGGTACAACGACAGCAACGACGCCGCCACGGCGCTGCGCCACGTGGCGACCGTGGTGCGTCCCGGCGTGGAGCGGCTGGCGGCCCTGGCGCCGGCGACGCGGATCCTGCTGGTGCCGGAGGCGTACACCGACGCCCGGCGGGTCGAGTCGACGCTGCTGCTGACGTTGTACGACTACTTCGACCTCGCGGTGTCCGACCCGCGGGTCTTCGGGGTCGATTTCTTCCTGTGGGCCGACGCCGCCGCGGAGGGGTTCCTGGGGCTCCACTCGCTGTACTTCGCCCGCGCCGCGGCGCTCGGCTTCGCCCGGCAGATCCGCCGCGACTGCGGCGAGCCGCCGGACCTGGTGCCGGTCACCCAGTGGTATCGCGGGGACTACCCGGACTACCGCTACGAGGCGTGGCACTGGTCCGGGGCGGCCGCCGGCTACCTGCCGCACGGCGTCGCGTTCGCGTTGGCGCCCGCGGGGGCGCCGGGGACGGCGCCGCTGTACCACTGCCTGCTGGACCGGGCGCCGGCCGTCGATTCCTATCTGACGCGCGATGCGGCCTGCGACGGCGTCGCGACGGTCGTCCCGCCGACGGTGCTGGGCGGGATCCATCCGGAGGGGACCGCGGGCACCGTGGCGCTGCGGCGCTACACGCTGTCGCGCGCGCCGTGGGACCACGTGTTCACGCTCGACCCCGCGCCGCTGCTGCCCGCGGACTACGTCTTCGACTTCGCGATCGGCGGCGTCTTCCCCCTGGCGGCGCTGTAGGGCGCCTGCCCCGAGCTTGACGGCGGGCGGGCGGGCGTCGTACGACGCACGGATGGAGAGGAGCCGTGTCATGCGCAGCGTGTTGACGTGTGTCGTCGTCTGCGGGTGGGCCGTGTTCGTCTGCGGGTGTCCGCCGCCGGCCGTCGGGCCGGGCCCGGACGGTCCGACGCCCCCGCCGCCTCCCCCGCCGGCGGCGCGCAACTGCACCGTCACGCCGTCGGACTGGGCGGCGTGCCAGAACGGGTATCTGGGCTACTGCCGGGTGGTCGGCGATTCGCTGCGCGAGCGGCAGTGCTGGCCCGAGGCGGAGGAGCCGTACCGCAAGTCGTGCGACGCCGGGGACCTGCCGTCCTGCTCGAGCCTCGGGCACGTCCTCGAGCAGCTGAACCGGGACGTCGAGGCGGAGCCGTTGTACGCGCGCGCGTGCGAGGGCAGCGAACTGATCGCCTGTCGCAACCTCGGCCTGATGCTGTTCGGCGCCGGTCGGGTCGCGGAATCCGAGGCGCCGTTCCGGCGGGCCTGCGACGCCGGCGACCTGGGCGCCTGCCGGGCCCTCGGCGGCGCGCTGCTCCAGCTCGCCCGCAACGAGGATGCGTTGGCGCCGTACCAGAAGGCGTGCGACGGCGCCGATGCCCCGTCGTGCACGGGGCAGGGGATGGCGTTCGAGCGGCTGGGGCGGCTGGACGAGGCCGCCGCGGCCTTCCGGCGCGGCTGCGAGGGGGGCGATGCCGGCGGCTGCGCCGGGGCCGGGACGCTGCTGCAGACGCTGGGGCGCAAGGAGGAGGCGGTCGAGGTGCTGCGGCCCGCGTGCGAGGCCGGGCAGACGCCGGCCTGCGACGCGCTCGGAATCCTGTTCATCGAGCTGGGACGCCAGGACGAGGGGCTGGCGTTGCTGGTGCGGGCCTGCGAGGGCGGGCGGGCGGCGATGTGCACCGTGCTCGCCGGCGTGTACAAGAACGCGGGCAAGGAGCCCGAGGCGGCGGCGGCTTATCGCCGCGGCTGCGACGGCGGCGACGCCACCGCCTGCACGGTGCTCGGGATCGAGCTGCAGACCCAGGGGCTCGGGGCGCAGGCCGCCGAGCAGTTCCGGCCGGCGTGCGCGCAGGGCAGCGCGGGCGCCTGCTACGGCATGGGCGCCGCGTTGCTCCAGGCCGGCCAGACGGACCAGGCCGAGGAGCCGTTCCGCAAGGCCTGCGAGGGCGGTGAGCCCGGCGGCTGCTGGGGCCTCGGGGCCGTGGCCCAGGCGCGCGGCCGCGCCGACGACGCGATCGCGAACTACCGCCGCGCCTGCGAGGGCGCCAACGTCAACGGCTGCTACGGGCTCGGCGCGCTGTTGATCGAGCGGGGGCAGGGCTCCGAGGCGGTCGCCCCGTTGCGCGGCGCCTGCAGCTCGGCCAACGCCTCGATGTGCGCCGGGGTCGGCTACGCCTTCCAGCAGCTCGGGATGATGGACGACGCCGTCGCCTCGTACCAGCTCGCCTGCAACGCCAACGACGCCCCGGCCTGCACGCGGCTCGGCGCCGCATTGCAGGGTCTCGAGCGCTACGACGAGGCGCAGGCGGCGTACGTCAAGGCTTGCGACGGCAACGACGCCATCGGCTGCACGAACCTGGCGATGCTGCACCGCGCCGCGGGGCGCAACGCCGAGGCCGAGACGATCTACGGCAAGGCCTGCGACGCCCGCGAGCTCAACGCCTGCAACCAGCTCGGTGCGATGCTGCGCGACCTGGGGCGCAACGCCGAGGCCGAGGCGCCGCTGCGCCGGGCCTGCGAGTCGCGGGACCTGGCCGGCTGCGGCAACCTGGCCCAGGTGCTCCGGACGATCGGTCGCGGCACCGAGGCCGATCGGCTGTTCCGCGAGGCCTGCGACGGCGGCCACGGCGCCTCGTGCACCGAGCTGGGCATCGCCGCGCGCACCGCCGGGGACAACACGGCGGCCGAGGCGCTGCTCCGCAAGGCCTGCGACGGCAACGACGGCGCCGGCTGCCGGTCGCTGGGCGCGCTGCTGGTCGATCTCGGCCGCGGCGGCGAGTCGCAGCAGTACTACGTCCGCGCCTGCCAGCTCGGGGACGCCTCCGCCTGCACCGTCGCCGGACCGTAGCAGCCGACACACCGGAGGAGGCCCCGCGGGCCCCGGCGGCGCGGGGACCGGCGACGGCCCGCCCCGCGGAACCGAGGGCGTTCGGGTCGCCGACGGACGGGGCGGCGAGCGCCTCCCACCGGGCCTCGTAGCGGCCAGG
>CAZMRP010000181.1:0-8468 GCA_964568275.1 uncultured Myxococcales bacterium | reverse complement strand
CGGCGCGCGCCGTGGGCCGGGCCCTGGGCCGGAACCCGGTGGCGCTGGTGGTGCCGTGCCATCGGGTGGTGGCGGCGGACGGCTCGCTGCACGGATTCTCGGCCCGGGGCGGCATCGCCACGAAACGGCGGTTGCTGGCGCTGGAACGCCCGGAATTCGGTGGCCATTGACCGTGCCCGGGACCGGTGGTAGAGAGGGGGACCACTGTACCCTTCGGGGCGCCGGGGCGCCGGGGTGCAGTGTTTACCGGCCCGTGGCGGGCTCCCGGCGAGCGAAGGGGAGCATGCCGCGGCTGCCGGCGACGGTGGGCGGATGATCTTCGACTGGCTCTACGGGTTGTTCTCGAACGACCTGGCCATCGATCTCGGAACCGCCACGACCCTGATTTACGTCAAGGGCAAGGGGATCGTCTCGTGCGAGCCGTCGGTGGTGGCGGTGCAGACGGACGGGCGCGGCCAGCGCCGCGTGGTGGCGGTGGGCAAGGAAGCGAAGGAGATGCTGGGGCGCACGCCGGGACACATCTCGGCGGTGCGGCCGCTGCGGGACGGGGTGATCGCCGACTTCGAGATCACCGAGGCGATGCTGCGGTACTTCATCACGCGGGCGCACAACCGCAAGACGCTGGTGCGGCCGCGGATCATCATCTGCGTGCCGTTCGGCATCACCGACGTGGAGAAGCGCGCGGTGCGCGAGTCCGCGGAGAGCGCCGGGGCGCGGGAAGTGCATCTGATCGAGGAGCCGATGGCGGCGGCGATCGGGGCGGGGCTGCCGATCACGGAGGCCTCGGGCTCGATGGTCGTGGACATCGGCGGCGGGACCACCGAGGTGGCGGTGATCTCGCTGGCCGGGATCGTCTACTCGCAGTCGATCCGCGTGGGCGGCGACAAGATGGACGAGGCGATCATCCAGTACATGAAACGCAAGTACAACCTGCTGGTCGGCGAGCAGTCGGCGGAGCGGATCAAGTGCACGATCGGCACCGCCTACCCGACCGAGGACGTGCTGACGATGGAAGTGAAGGGGCGCGACCTGGTGGCCGGCGTCCCGAAGACCCTGGTGGTGAACTCGGACGAGATCCGCGATGCGATGAGCGAACCGATCAGCGGGATCGTGGAAGGGGTGCTGATCGCGCTCGAGCGCACGCCGCCGGAGCTGTCGGCGGACATCGCGGACAAGGGCATCGTGCTGACCGGCGGCGGCGCGCTGCTGCGCAACATCGACGTGCTGCTGCGGGAGGAGACCGGGCTGCCGGTGATGGTCTGCGACGACCCGGTGTCGGCGGTCGTCCTCGGCTCCGGCAAGGCGCTGGACCACATGGAGCTGCTGCGCGAGGTCGCGATCTCCTGAGCCGGCCGGCGGCTGAGCGATGATCTGGCAGTTCCTCCGTCGCTATCGTGCCCTGTTCCTGACGCTGGTGCTGCTGGCGGTCCCGTTCTTCTTCCTGCGCGCGAACCTCAAGTCGCCCGACGAGCTGAGCCCCGTCGACCGCTTCCTGCTGCGGATGTCGGCGCCGATCCAGTACGTGTTCGCCGTGATCGGCGAGGGGATCGCCGACGTCTGGAACGACTACATCTACCTCGTGGACACCAAGGAGGAGAACGAACGCCTGCGCTTCGAGCTCGGCCGCGTGCGCCTCGAGAACCGCACGCTCAAGGACGTCGCGGCGGAGAACGTCCGGCTGCGCGAGATGCTGCGGTTGCGCGAGTCGAACCCGGGCGAGTTCGTGGCGGCGCGCGTGATCGGCCGCTCGCTGTCGCCGTTCTTCCGCGTGATGCGGATCCGCATCGATCAGGCCGAGGGACAGGTCCGGCCGATGATGCCCGTGGTGACCCACGAGGGGCTGGTCGGCTACGTCTCCAGCGTGGTCGGGGCCTACGCCGAGGTGACGCTGATCGTCGACGCCGACGCCCGGGTGCCGGTCGTCGTCGAGGAGACGCAGTCCAGCGGCGTGCTGAGCGGCACCGGCGAGCTGGACCGCTACGCGGCGCAGATCGAGCACCTGCGGCCCAACATCGACGACGTGCGCGTCGGCCACCACGTGCTGACTTCCGGCCGCGACGACGTCTACCCGCGCAACATCCTCGCCGGCACCGTGACCGCGATCACCCGGCGCGGCGCCCGGCAGCTGCAGCAGGTCGAGGTCGCCCCGGCGGTGGACTTCTCGCGCCTCGAGGTGGTGCTGGTCTACGTGCGACGGCCGCCGCCCGCCCCCGAGGCGCCCTCCGAGCCCGTGCCGGAGGAGCCCGCCGGGCCCGTGCCGGAAGAGCCCGCCGGGCCTTCGCCGGGGGACTTCCCCCCTGCCGAGACGAGCCCGAGGCCGCCCCCGGTCGGACCGACGCTGGGCGCGGCCCCACCGCCGACCGCCCCGGCGGGACCGTGAGGAGCGAGCGCCGTGGAACGTGTGCTCCGGCTGCTCGCCCTCGCCCTCGTCGCGCTCGTCGTCCAGTCGACGCTGCTGACCCTCAGCCCGGTCCGCGACCCGCTGCCCGACCTGGTGCTGGCCGTCGTGCTGTTCGTGGCCACGGCCGACGTCGCCGTCGGCTGGGGTGTGGCGCTGGCGCTGGTGGTGGGCTACCTGTTCGACCTGCTGTCGGGCACCCCCGTGGGGCTCCATTCGTTGCTGTTCGAGGTGCTGTACCTGGCCGGGCGGTGGATCCAGCGCCGGTTCTTCCTGGCCGGCGTGCTGTTCGAGGTGGCGCTGGCGGTGGGAGCGGTGTGGCTCGTGGCGGCGACCGTGGTCGCGATCCGCGTGCTGGCGCAGGGGCACGAGCCGGGCGACCTGGGCTCCATCGCCCTGTCGACGCTCGTCCGCTCGCTGCTCACCGGACTCGTGGCGCCCGCCGTGTTCTGGCTGGGAAACCGCTGGACCGCCGGCCGCAAGCCGACGATCGCCGCGCGCCTGGCGCCGGGGCGCGGCGGGGGGCTGGGAAGCCGGCCCGCCGACTGACGACGCGCGCGGCTTGAGGCGGCCGCGCACGGTGTGGTTTGATGCTGCTGATGGCTTCGCTGTTCGGCCCGCCCGGGGAGCTGAGCGAGTTCCGCGGGCGCTACAAGTGGATCGCGCTGTTCGTGGTGCTGGTGTTCGTGGGCCTGCTGGCCCGCGCGGCGCAGCTGCAGGTCTTCGAGGGCTACGAGTACGTCGAGCAGAGCCGGCACAACATCGAGCGCACGCGGGAGATCCCGACGGCGCGCGGGGTGATCCGCGACGCCGAGGGCCAACTGCTGGCGTACAACACGCCGGCCTACTCCGCGTTCATCACGCCCGAGTTCTTCGACATCGCGGAGGACTGGCCGACCGTGGTGCAGTACCTCAACCTGGGGCCGGAACGGGCGAACAAGCTGCGCGAACGGTTGACGCGTCTGCAGGGCCTCAAGCGCTACCAGCCCTACCCGATCGCCGAGAACCTCGACGACCGCCAGCTGGCGCTGCTCACCGCCCACCACACCGAGCTCGACGGGCTGTCGGTGGAGGAAGCGCCGATGCGCGTGTACCCGCTGCGACAGCTGGCGGCGCACGTGCTGGGGTACCTCAACGAGGTGGGCGAGGCGGAGATCGAGCGGCACCGGGCGGAGGGCTACCGCTACCTGCCGGGCGACCGGATCGGCCGGACGGGGCTGGAAGCGGTGTGGGAGCGCGAGCTGCGCGGGGCCCGCGGCCGCGTCACGGTGATCGTCAACGCCAAAGGGGTGGAGAAGGGCAAGGACCCCTTCGGCGCCGCCGCCGGACGCCGATACGAGATCGAGCCGGTGCCGGGGCACGACCTGGTGCTGTCGCTCAACGCACGGCTGGAGGCGATCGTCGACCAGGCGTTCCGCGGCCACCCGGCCGGCGCCGCCGTGGTGCTCGACGCCCGCACGGGCTTCGTGCTGGCGATGTACTCCAAGCCGTCCTACGACCCGAACGCGTTCATCCAGGGGCTGAGCCACGCGGACGCCAAGGTGCTGGAGCAGAATCCGTTCCTGCCGCTGCACGACAAGACGGTGATCGACCACTACTTCCCGGGCTCGCTGTTCAAGCCCTTCGCCGCGCTGGCCGCGCTCGAGCAACCCCAGCTGCTCGAGCCCGACGACCGGCTCGACCCCGCGGCGCGCTTCAAGTGCGAGGGGGCCTACGAGCTGGCGGGCCAGCGCTTCCGCTGCACCAAGGTCCACGGACTGGTGGACCTGCACGAGGCGATCGTCCAGTCCTGCAACGTGTACTTCTTCCAGCTCGCGCGGCGGATGGGCATCGACCGGCTGGCCGAGATCGCCCGGGAGTTCGGCTTCGGCGAGAAGACCGGGATCGCCCTGTCCAAGGAGGTCCCGGGCCTCGTCCCCGACAAGGACTGGTACCGCTCGCGCCCCGAATACGGCTTCCAGTACCGCGTGGGCTACGCCCTGCTGGCGGCCATCGGCCAGGGCAACACCAAGGTCACGCTGCTGCAGCTGGCCGCCGCCTACGCGGCGCTGGCCAACGGCGGCTACCTGTACCGCCCGCAGCTGGTGCGCGAGGTGCTGTACCCGGATGGACGGGTGCGGATGAGCTTCGCGCCCGAGCTGCTGCGGCGGCTCGAGATGGCCCCGGACCACCACCGGCGGCTCGTCGACGCCCTGCGCGGCGTGGTGGAGGCGCCCCACGGCACGGCCCACGACCAGTGGACGCCGGGGCTGGAGATCGCGGGCAAGACGGGCACGGCCGAGGTGGCGCGCCGGCGCCGCGACCGCGAGCGGCGGCGGCGCGACCAGCGCAGCACCGAGGAGCGCTACCGCGAGCGGGACCACGCGTGGTTCGCCGGCTTCGCGCCGGCCGCCGACCCCGAGATCGTCGTCGTCGTGCTGGTCGAGCACGGCGGGTACGGCGGCCGCTACGCGGCGCCGATCGCGGTGGAGATCTTCCGCGAGTACTTCAAGCGCATCGCACCCCGGTGACCGCCATGCCCATCGACTCCGCCACGGGACGCCAGCGCCGCATCACGATCGACCTCCCGCTGGTGATGGCCGTCGCCTCGCTCGCCGTGCTCGGACTGCTCAACCTCCGCTCCGCCGTCTCGGTGGTCAACCTCCAGTTCTACGAGACCCAGCTCACCTGGTTCGGCGTCGGCGGCCTGACCGCGCTCGTGGTCTGGCTCGTCGACCACCGCGTGTTCCTGCGCTACTCTTTCGCCGCCTACGGACTGGTGGTGGTGCTGCTGATCCTGGTGCTGGCCGTCGGCCGCCAGGCCAATCAGGCCACCCGCTGGCTGCTCGTCGGACCGGTGTCGATCCAGCCCTCGGAGTTCATGAAGATCGCCCTGATCCTCGCCGTCGCCCGCATCTTTCACGGCGACGTCCGACCCGAGCCGCGGACGCTGAAGGACTTCCTGCTGCCCGCGGCGCTCACCGCCATCCCCACCGCCCTGGTGCTCAAGCAGCCGGACCTCGGCACCGCCCTGATCTACCCGCTGGTGCTGGTTTCGATGGTGATGGTGTTGCGCGTGCGCGTCCGCAGCCTGCTGCTCGCCTTCGGCGGCCTCCTCGCCGCCCTGCCGCTCGCCTGGTCGTACCTGCACGGCTACCAGCGGGAGCGCGTGGTGACCCTGTTCGCCTCGCTGTTCTCCTCCGAGCACCTGGACGTGCAGGACGCCGCCTGGCAGACCACCCAGTCCAAGATCGCCGTCGGCTCGGGCCACATCTTCGGCAAGGGCTTCCTCCACGGCACCCAGAACCAGCTCGGCTTCGTCCCGTTCCAGCACACCGACTTCCCGTTCGCGGTGTGGGGCGAGGAACACGGCTTCGTCGGCAGCGCGCTCCTGATCGCGCTCTACCTGTTCGTCGTGCTGTGGGCCCTGCGCATCGCCTCCCGCGCCCGCGACCGCTTCGGCGCCCTGGTCGCCGTCGGCGTGGCGGCGATGCTGTTCTGGCACGTGGCGATCAACATGGGCATGGTGCTCGGCCTGCTCCCCGTCGTCGGCGTCACCCTGCCCCTGTTCTCCTACGGCGGCTCCTCCGTCCTGGCCAACCTGATCGGCGTCGGCCTGCTGCTCAGCATCTCGGCACACCGCACCGGCAGCCCCTGGGAGGGACTCGGCGCCCGACGCGGTCTGTGACGCGACTCAGCCGCCGACCAGCACGTACGAGAGGAACTCCCCAGAGTTGTCCAGCACGCCGACGCGGCCGTCGAGCACCGCCGGACGACCGGCCACGCCGGCCCCGGCCCACGCCCCCTGCAGCAACTGCCCCGTCAACGCCTCGAACATCAACAGCCCGTGGATGTCGTCCGCCACCACGATCAGCCCGCGATGCACGATCGGCTCGCGCTGCGTTCCCGCCGGATAGCGCCGCATCCAGATCGTCGCCCCGTCCAGCGCGTCGACCCGCGCCAGCCCGATCCCCGCCACCGCCGCCAGCGCGTCCTGCTCCAGCACCGCCAGACCGCAGGCGTGCACGAGGTCCGCCCGCTGCCACCGCTGACCACCCTCCAGCGCGTCGATGCCGAACAGACCGTTGTCGTAGGAGCTGACCACCAACGTGCCGTCGATCTCCACCGGCGTGGCGCAGACGTCGTCCAGCACCAGCTCGTCGTGCCCCTCGGTCGCCAGGTTGACGTCCCACAACTTCTCGCCGGTCACCCCCGACAACGCGGCGAGCGTCCCGTCGACGAACCCCGTGTACACGCGGTCCCCCGACACCAGCACCCCGGACTCGCTCCCGGACACGTAGCCCTCCGGCAGCGGTCGCTCGAAGGACCACAACTCCCGACCCGACAGCGCCTCGATGGCGAAAACCCGCTGCGTCGCCGTGCGCGCGTAGACCACGCCGTCCAGGTACGACGCCCCACCCCGCACCGGCCCGCCCATGTCCACGCGCCAGCGCACCACCCCGGTCTCCGGCTCGAACGCCAGCAACTCGCCCCCGTCGTTCCCCGCGACCACCAGCCCCGGATCGGCCACCAGCAGCGGCGCCGAATGGAATCCGTCCGGCTCGCCGTGCGCCCACACCACGCTCCCCGTGCCCGACTCGAGCGCCCAGAAACGGCCCTGCGAAGTGCCGACGAACACCAGCCCGCGCGACGGGTCGAACACCGCACCCGAGCGCTCGATCGGCCGGTACTCCCGGCGCTCCGGATCGACGACCTGCCGCCGCCAATGCGGCTGCAGGACCCGCACGCCCGGGAAGTCGAGGCGCAACTCGAAGGCGCTTGGCGGGGGAACACCCACGCAACCCAGCGCACCGACGGCCAGCACGGCCGCCGTCACGAGGCTATGGCGAGTTCGGCCCATCGGCCTGCGGCGCCTCCTCGGGTACCACCGCCGCAGGAGCGGCCGGCGCGGACGGGGCCGCCTCATCGATCGCCGGGGCCGGCACCACCGCGGGCTCCGCCGCGGGCTCCACCGCGGGCTCCACCGCGGGCTCCACCACGGGCTCCACCGCGGGCTCCACCACGGGCTCCACCGCAGGCTCCGGAACCGGCAGGGTCTTCAGCTCGATCCGACGCAGCCAGCCTTCGATCTGCACCCCGATGTCCCGTGGACGCGGGTCTTCGATCCCCTTGGCCTCGATCAGCAACCGGCGCGCCTCGTCGTCGCGACCGGCCAGCGCCGCCAGCCGGCCCTGGTGGTACAGCGCGAGCGCCTTGTAGGCGCCCTGGTCGAGCTCGGCCAGCGCGGTGAACGCCTGCACCGCCTCGGCCTGCTTGTCCTGCCGCTCCAGCGCGTAGCCCAGCCCCTCCTGGGCGACCAGTCGACCGGCGGCGTCCTGCCGCGGGCCGGTGGCCAGGTACGCACGGAACCGCGCCTCGGCCGCCGCACCGTCGCCCTGCGCCAGCAGCTCGCCGGCCAGCGCGAGCCCCGCCATCGCGCGCGGACCGTCCTCGTCTCCCGAGTCGGCGACCTGCTTGATCCGCTGGCTGTCGACCCACACCGCCGGGTCCTGGCGACCCAGCATCTCCAGCGGATTCGCCTGGTCGTCGTCGCCCACGGGAAGCGCGCGCACTGGCACCGCGTCGAGCAGCGGTCGCCAGGCCTCGACGTCGGCGGACCGCCGCAGGTGGATCACCAGCATCACGCCGAACAGCACCAGGAGCGCCCCGGCGACGGCGATGCCGAGCACCGCGCGATGGTCGCTGATCCAACCCAGGACCCGCCCCCCGGCGTCCACGAAGTCGTCCGGCTTCTTCAGCTCTTTCCTCTGGATTCTCCGCGCCAAGCAGGGCCTCCCGCTGCCGCACTCTGCGACAAACGGCGCGGACCATAGCGGGAGCGCCCCGGCGTGTCAAACGGTGCCGGACCGCCCCAACCGCTCGGCCAACGCCGCCGGCTCGCCCCCGTCCGCGACGAACAGCGCCTCGACCCGCACCTCGAACTCGCCCGCGAGGGCCGCCACCTCGCCGCGCCGGCGCAGCAGTTCGTCGCCCGCGAGCGCTCGGCGCAGGCGTCGCGCCACCCGCGATGCCTCGACCTCGTCGGCCGCCGGCAGCACCACCGCGAACCGCTCCGGGCCCAGCCGCAGCA
>CAZMRP010000180.1:0-8526 GCA_964568275.1 uncultured Myxococcales bacterium | reverse complement strand
TGGCCGAGCAGCCGGCCCGCCGCCAGGACGATCGTGTTGACCGAGCCGGCGCGGCGGGCCGACGGCAGCTCGTCGTCGAGCAGGTCGCGCACCGTCTCCTTGTGCGGCATCGTCACCGACAACCCCGCCAGCACCTCGGCCCGCAGCAGTTCCAGCACCGGGCCGGGCCGCGCGGTCGGCAGCGCGACGTAGGCCAGCGGCTGCCCCGAGCGCGGGAGCAGCGCGTTGTAGACGCGCGGGCCGGGCGACCGCAGCGCGTCCGGTCCGCCGAGCAGGCCGTAGACCCGCGGCAGCTGGCGCTCCAGCCCCACCCGACGCGCCTCGGCCAGCGTCCACTGTCCCGGCGCCGTCCGCGACCGCTCGTCGGCCGCGACGTAGGTCCACTCGCTGCCGAAGGCGCGATAGGCGAGGCGCGAGAGCGTCCCGGCGGGACCGCCGCCGATCGCCACCACCTTGCGCCGCGTGGCCGCCGCCGCCTCGCGCAGCGCGACGAGGTCGGAGGCGTCGGCGACCGGGAGCACCAGCTTGAGCACGTGGGCGCGGTGCGCGCCGAGCCGGGCCAGCGCCGCCAGCGGCGTCTCGGGAGCGCCCTCCGGCAGGTGGGCCGAGACGACCCGTCGCGTCGGGCCGGGAGCCGCCAGCAACTCGTCGAGCAGCGGCGCCGGCGTCGAGCCCTCGACGTCGATCCAGCCCACCCCCGCCGCCAGCGCCTCGCGCAGCCGCTTGACGCGCTTCTCCTCCGGACCGTCCCAGCCGCCCCCCTCGCGCCGCGGGCGCAGCGTCACGATCAGCTTCTCCCGCGCCGGCAGCCGCGCGCACACTCCGGACGGGAGGCCGTCGAGCAGGTCGAGCCGCACCTCGTGCAGGTCGACCTCGGGCGAACGCTCGATCCGCTCGACGAGCGCCGGGAGCGTCTTCTCGTTGCCGGTCACGCACAGCATCGGTCGTCGTCCTCCCCGACGGCGCTGGAGCCGCCGGCCCGCAGAACGGGAGCTACCCGGTCGGGGCGGTCGGGGTCAAGTGCTGGTGGGCGTGGAAGACGCGGAACGCAGCCGAGGGCGCCGGCCTAGGTGTCGCGCTGGCAGGCGCTCAGCTCGGCCGAGCAGTTGGTCGTGAAGCAGGTCTGGCAGTCGGTGGTCGAGCCCGTCGGGCCGCACTCGGTGGCGCAGTTGGTCTGCTGACACTGGCCGGCGGCGAGGTACAGGTCGATGGCGTTCTGGTCGGCGGCGACGAAACACCCGTTCCAGCAGACGATGCCGGCATTGGTCGGACAGCTCGTCGCGGAGCCGGAGCCGTCGGCGGGCAGGGCCGGGCAATCCTGCAGGCACATCGCCATCGTGATGCACCCGTTGGTGCCGACGGCGCCGACGCCGCAGGCGTTGATCTCGGCCGAGCAGTTGGTGGTCTGGCAGGTGCTGCAGGCCTCGGTCGAGCCGCCCGCGCCGCACTCGGTGGCGCAGCGAGACGACAGGCAGGCGAGGTAGTCGCCGATCTGGGTCTGCGCGTCGGCCGTGCCGGCCGCGTTGCACGCCGTGAAACACGCCTCGTCCGCGCTCGGGCAGCACTGGTCGCAGGTGACGATCATCTGGCACGACAGGTCGCCCTCGGCCGTGGCGCAGTCGGCCGGGCAGGTCGCCGCCGTCTCGCCCGCCTCGCAGGTGCCGTTGCCGCACACCGGGCCGGTGGTCTCGTCCGGCGGCACGTCGAGGTCGCCGTCGGCGTCGGCGTCGGCGTCGGCGTCCGCGCCGATGGTCTCGGTGGTCTCCGTGTAGTCGCGCGCGTCGGGCAACGGGACGTAGGTGTCGTCGTCGCCGCAGCCGTAGGCGAGCGCGAGGGTGGCGAGCACGGCAAGCACGGCAATCCAGCGAATGTTCTGCATGGTTCCTCTCCTCTTCCTTCCGAGTGGGGCGGCGTCCCTGGGGCGGCGCCCGATTCCGGCCCGGGATCGGTACTCTGCAAAGCGGCTTCCGTCAAGGGTCCCGCGTGTCGAACGCGGCCCCGGCGGCCGGAAACCCTATTGTGCGATCCCCCGGACCCGTTGTAGCCTCACCGCCATGACGCATCCGGCACAGACCGCCCGCGAGTACCTGATGAAGGCGCTCGAGGCGACGCAGCGGGATCCGGCCCTCGAGTCGGAGCTGGGCCGTCTCACGCCGATCCTGGCCAAGGCCCAGGGGTTGCTGTTCCAGGCGACGAAGGAGGCGCCGGACAGCTTCGAGTGCGGGGGGATCATCAAGGGGGCAATGGAGCACCTGGCGCAGGCGCTGCAGATCTTCCAGGACGTGCAGAGCGGCGGGCCGGCGGTGCAGGAGGCCGCCAGCTCGGTGGCCAAGACGCTGGCGCTGCTGTTCCCCATCGTCCAGGACGCCAAGAAGCGGTTCGCCGAGGAGAAGCAGCGCATCTCGCAGCTGCCGCCGGAGCAGCGGCCGTCGCAGACCGCCCCGACCGCGGGCGCGTTCGCCGGCCAGCACGTGCCGGCGCGGACGATCAACTGGAACGTGCTGCAGCAGCTGACGCTGGACAGCGAGACCCAGTTCTACACCGGCTTTTCGCAGAACCTGGACGAGGGCGGCCTGTTCGTCGCCACCTTCGACGTCAAGCCGATCGGCGCCAAGGTGCTGTTCACCTTCGAGCTGCCCGGCGGCCGGCAGATCACCGCCAAGGGACGCGTGATGTGGGTCCGCGAATACGACCCCAAGGAGCCGGAGCACACGCCCGGCATGGGGCTCAAGTTCATCATGCTGCGCGACGACGACCGCCAGCTGATCGAGGGCTTCCTCAAGCGGCGCGTGCCGATGTTCTTCGACCAGGAGTAGGCGGCGAGCGGGGGAGGGCCGGCCGGGTCGCGCGCGCGCTTCCCCTGGCGCCGCGTCGCGCTCGTCGCCGCCGCGACCCTCGGAGGTCTGCTGCTCGTGACGTCCTCGTTCCTGCTGTGGGCCTCCTCGGGCTTCGACGACACCGACCCGCTGGCCGTGCGGCCCGAGCGGTTCGGCGGCGATCGGACCGACCGCGCTCCCGCTGCGCGGCCCGCGCGCCTGCGGGTCGTGAGCTGGAACGTCGCCTACGGCCGCGGACGCAAGGACGACGCCGGCGACCTGCGCTCCGAGGCGACGGTCCGCGCCAACCTCGCCGGCATCGCCCGCGTGCTGCGCGACCTGCGCGCCGACGTGGTGGCGCTGCAGGAGGTGGATTTCGACTCCGCCCGGACCCACGGCATCGACCAGCTGGCGTGGCTGGCCCGCGAGGCCGGCTACCCCTGGGCCGCACGCGTCGAGACCTGGAACTGCCGCTACGTGCCGTTCCCCTACTGGCCGCCGTCCCAGCACTACGGCCGGATGCGCTCGGGCCAGGCCGTGCTCTCCCGCTTCCCGATCCGCGCCAACGTCCGGCACCTGCTGCCGCAGCCGCCCAACCCCTTCTGGTACAACTGGTTCTACCTCCATCGCGCGCTGCAGCACGTCGAGCTGGAGCTCGGCGACGGCGCGGTGCTCGACGTGCTCAACGTGCACACCGAGGCGTTCCACCAGGGCAATCGCGAGCAGCACGCCGACCGCATCGTCCGGTACGTGCGCGGCCTGCCCGACCGTCCGCGCCTGCTGTTGGGCGACTTCAACGCGATCCCGCCCGAGGCGACGCTGCGGCGCGACTTCCCGGACGAGCCCGGGACCGACATGACCACCGACCGGACGATCGCCACGCTCCGCACCCTCGGCCTGGCCGAGGCACTCGACGTCGACGCGGCGCCGTCCGCGACCTTCACCTTCCCCGCGGACGCGCCCAACCGGCGCCTGGACTACCTCTATTTCTCGCCCGCGTTCCGGCGCCTCGAGGGGCGCGTGGCGGCGGAGGCCGGCACGCTGTCCGACCACCTGCCGGTCGTCGTCGAGCTGGCTTTCTAGCGCCCGCGGGTGCGGGCTGCGGTCGCCCCGGCGCCGCCGCCGGCGCCTTGCCCCGCGAGGTCGGCTGGGATAATCTCCGCCCTGGCCGGGAGGCCCCATGCCCGACGACCTGCTCGGAAAGGTCATCGACAAGCGCTATCGCGTCGACCGCCAGATCGGCGAGGGCGGGATGGGCGTGGTGTTCCAGGGCGAGCACGTCTCGGTCGGCAACAAGGTCGCGATCAAGGTCCTCCACCCCGAGTACTCCAAGGACGAGGAGGTCGTGCGGCGGCTGGCGCAGGAGGCCCGCGTCGCCGGCACGCTCGGCCACAAGAACATCGTCCAGGTCTTCGACTTCTCGCAGACCGACGACGGCACGCACTACCTGGTGATGGAGTTCCTCGAGGGCGAGACGCTGGCGGACTACCTGGCCCGCGAGGGTCCGGTGGCCCCGCGGTTCATCGTCCCCGTCGCGCTCCAGGTCCTCGACGCGCTGTCCGCGGCCCATGCCCGCGGCATCATCCATCGCGACCTGAAGCCCGAGAACGTCTTCCTCACCACCGGCACCGATCCCACCGCCCACGTCAAGGTGCTCGACTTCGGCATCTCCAAGATCCGCACCGGCGGCGACGACCTGCACCTGACCAAGACCGGCACCGTGCTCGGCACGCCGTACTTCATGTCCCCCGAGCAGGCCTCGGGCAAGAAGGACATCGACGCCCGCACCGACATCTACGCCCTCGGCGTGATCCTGTACCAGGCGCTGACCGGCTCGTACCCGTTCACCGGCGACACCTACAACGAGCTGATCATCAACATCTTCTCCAGCGAGGCGCCCCGGCCGCGCGACCTGCGACCGGACCTGCCGGAGGCGGTGGAAGAGGTGATCCTCAAGGCGATGGCGAAGCAGCGCGAGGCGCGCTTCGCCGGCGTCCGCCAGTTCTCCGAGGCGCTCGGCGAGCTGCTCGCCGATCCGCAGCTTCGGGAGCACTTCGGCGGCCTCTCCCGCAGCGCGTTGATGCGCTCGGCCCAGCGCACCGCACTCGCCTCGGCGCCGCCGCCGCCGCCGGAAGGCAAGCCGCGCACCGGCCGGGACCGCATGGCGTCCGGGGTCGGCTCGACCACCGATTCCGCTCCCGCTCCCCGTCGCACCGGGACGTGGGTGGCCGTGGCGTTTGCCGTGCTCGCCGCCGCCGTCGCGGTCTGGTACCTGTTCCTGCGCGGCGGTCCCGGCTCGACGACGGCCGATGCCGAGGTCGGTCCCGACGACGCGACGATGGCGGCGGAGGTCGCCTCGGCGGATGCGGCCGTCGCGTCGGAGCCGGACGCCGGCGGTGACGAGGGCACGGCGGACGACGCCGCGACCCCGGACGCGTCCGAGCAGGAAGTTGCGGCCGACACAGGGAGCGGCGCCGCCGACGTGGCAGCGCTGCCTGCGACCGAGGTCGTGGTGCTCACGATCGCCGCGCGACCCGCCGGCGCCCAGATCCACGTCGATGGCACCCAGGTGTCCAATCCCTACGAGGGGCGCTTCCGCAAGGGCGGTCCGGACGTGAAGGTGGAGATCACCGCCCGCGGCTACGATTCCATCGTGCAGCTCGTGTCGCTGACCGAGGACCACCGGCTCGACTTGGAGCTGCAACGCCGGACTACCACGCCACGCCGCGATGCAGGCACCGCCGCCTCGGCCGACGCCGGGGCGCCTCCGCCCCCGCCTCCGCCGCCCGCGGATTCGGGCCGGCCGGGCATCGACGAGAACAACCCGTTCACCCGTCGCGACGCCGGCGGCGCCTCCATCGACCGTTCCCGGCCGTTCCCCTGAGACCCCTCGCCGGGCCGTCGTCCGAGCGTCGTGCGCGGCTCCGGTTGCGGCCGACCCCTTCTTTTGACTAGATTCCGCAACGCCCGGCGGTGGCGCCGTCGGCGCGGGAGGTGGCGACGAAGATGGACAACCGCAACGAGATCGCACGGAACGTCCGCCTGGGACTCGGTGCCGGCCACGTCGTGCTGGGGATCGGCCTGGCCATCGTGCTCTGGGTGGCGCTGCGGGCCCGCTACCTGCCCGTCGACCTGACGCTCGGTCTGGTCGCCACGCTGCTCGCCGGCTCGGGCGCCGCGCTGCTCGTCGGCGTGCGCCAGGCCCCGCTGCTGGCGCGGGTCTCGGCCGCCGTGGCCCTGGTCGCGGGACTGGCGTTCACCACCGCCCTGATCTGGACCGCCGCCTATCTCAAGGGGATCTACGGCGACCTCGGGCGCGGTGCCTCGGCGTTCTTCACGCTGATGGTGTTCACCGTGCTGCCGTACCTCGTGCTCTATCCCGGGCTGGCGCTGGTGCTCCTGCGTCCGAAGCCGGTCGCGGCGGCGGCGCCGAAGGACGCCGGGACGAAGGCCGAGGAGTCGAAGGCCGAGGAGTCGAAGGCCGAGCGGAGGCCGGAATGAGCGGCGCGCGTCCCGCGAAGGGGGCCGGGGGCGCCGCCTGGTGGCGGGGCAGGCCGTGGCTGCGCCACGGCCTGGGGGCCTGGGCCGTCGTCACGTTGCTCGGGTCGATGATCATCACCCGCTGCGTGCGGCTCGAGCTTGCGGAGGCCCCCGCGCCCGAGCACGTCGCGGCGGCGATGACGGCGTTGCGCGATGCGGCGGCGGGCCGCGTCCCGGCCGATCTGGGCGCCGCGGGGCAGGCCGCCCTGCCCGGACCGGTGCGCGTCCTGCTGTGGCACGCCGGCCTGCCGGCGTTCCGCCAGGAGTTCGAGGCGTCGACGCTGGGCGAGTTGGCGGCGCAGGCCGGCAAGGCGCTCGGCGAGGCCCGCGTCGCGGGCCGCTTCGACGACGTCGACCTCGACCAGGCGCGGTTCCACCTGTCGTTCGTCGTCGCCGACGGACCGGTGCTGTCGTGGCCCGTGCTCGCCGCCTCCGCCTCCTTCGTCACCACGCTCGACGGCGTCGCCCTGCGGCTGGCGCAGTCGACCGAGCGGCTGTACCCGGACGACCTGCTGCGGGCCCGGATGTACTCGGCCTTCCTGCCCCTGCCGGGAGGGCAGATGAAGGCGGGGCTGGACGTGCCGAAGGCGATCGAGTCGCTGTGGCTCGGCGCGCACCTGCCCGACGAGGCGTGGGACGAACAGCAGCCGGCGTTGCGGCGCTTCCGCACGGTGGAGCTCGTCGAGCGTCCGGGCGGCCTGCCCGAGCGGCTCGTGGCCGGGCGCGTGATCAACCCGCCGCCGCAGACCGTGGACGACTACCGCGCCGCGGCGCTGGACGGCGTGCGCTGGCTGGAGCGGATGCTGCAACCCACGGGCCGGTTCCACTACGACTACGACCCGCTCGCCGACTCGCCCTTCGACTACGGCTACTCGCTGCCCCGCCACTCCGGCTCGGCCTACTTCCTGGCCTTCGCCCACCGCAAGACCGGCGACGCCGTGGCGCGCGAGGCGGCGCGCCGGGCGCTGGACTACGTGGTCCAGCTCGAGCTGCGCAAGTGCGGCGAGGCGCCGGGCCGCTGCGTCGGGCAGGGCAGCGTGGTCGATGCCGGGTCGGCCGCCCTGACCGCCGTGGCGATGGCGGAGTACGAGCGGGGGACGGGCGAGGGGAAGTACCTCGAGCCGCTGCGGCAGATCACCGAGTTCCTGGCCTGGCTGCAGGAACCGGACGGCGACTTCGTGCACCTGTACGACGTGTCGCAGAACCACCGGTTTCCCGAGCGGCTGCTGTACTACTCGGGCGAGGCCACGCTGGCGCTGGTCGAGGCGTACCGCGTGCTCCAGGACCCGGCGCTGCTCGACCGGATCCGCGCGGCCCTCGATTTCCTCACCACGCAGAACTGGTCGTTCTTCGGCTCGGCCTACTTCTACGGCGAGGAACACTGGACCTGCATCGCGTCCTACGAGGCGTTCCCCGAGGTGCAGAGCGAGGCGTACCTCGAGTTCTGCGAGGGGTTCGCGGGCTTCCTGCGCGAGATGCAGACCGAGGAAGGCGAGCCGCCGTTCGGCTACGAGGGAGCGTACGTGGTGACGCCGTTCCTCGCCCCGCGGACCACGCCGGTCGCGGGACGCACCGAGGCCACGGTGGCGACCTACAAGCTCGGCGAGGCGATGGGCCGCCCGAACCTGGTGGTGCTCGAGCAGGTGCGGCGGTCGCTGTCGTTCCTGGTCCGGATGCGCTACACGCCGGACTCCAGCCCGCTGTTCCAGCAGCCGGCCAAGTCGATGGGCGGGATGCCCGGCGGCTTCGACGACCCGGTGATCCGCATCGACTACGTGCAGCACGCCGGCAACGCGCTGCTCGGGGGCGCCGACATCCTCGGCGACTACGAGCTGGCGCCGCCCTGAGCGGTGCGGGACGGTTCCGCGCGTGCAGTTCATCGACGAAGTGACCGTGGAGGTCCGCGCGGGAGACGGCGGCGACGGCTGCGTCGCCTTCCGGCGCGAGCGCTACCGGCCCCGCGGCGGCCCCTCCGGCGGCGACGGCGGCAACGGCGGCGACGTCGTGCTCGAGGCTGCCGAGAACGTCCGCACCCTGCTCCAGCTCAGCCTCACCCCGCGCCTCGAGGCCCCCGGCGGGCAGCACGGCCTGGGCAGCGACTGCTTCGGCCGCGCCGCCGAGCCGCTCGTCGTGCGCGTGCCGGTCGGCACCGTCGCCACCGACCTCGCCA
>CAZMRP010000179.1:0-8536 GCA_964568275.1 uncultured Myxococcales bacterium | reverse complement strand
GCCTCGCGGTGCGGCTCGGCGGCGCCACCGCCCACGCCAGCGAGCCCCAGCGCGGCCGCAGCCCCGCACCCGCCGTGGCGCGCCTGCTGTCGGACCTGCCCGGCGTGCCGCAGTACCACACGGCGCTGCACGAGGCGGCCCAGGTGACCGTGATCCACGCGCGGCTCGGGGAGATCGCCTTCGGCACCTCCCCGGGCGAGGCCGTGGTGATGGCCACCCTGCGCGCGCACGAGCCCGCCGTCATCGAGCGGCTCGCCGAACGCTGCACCGCCCTCGCGCGGGCCGCCGCCGCCGCCCACGGGCTGGCCGTCGAGACCGAGTGGGTCGAGCCGTTCCCGGCCACGGTCAACGACGACGCCTCCGTCGCGCTCGTCGAGGAAGCCGCCCGCTCGCTCGGTCTGCCCGTCGTGCGGGTCCCGGTGCCCTTCGCGTGGTCCGAGGACTTCGGCCACTTCACCGCCGCCGTTCCCGGCGCCCTGTTCGGGCTCGGGGCCGGCGACTCCCAGCCCGCCCTGCACCACCCGAGCTACGACTTCCCGGACGAGATCCTCGTTCCCGGAATCGATGTCTGCGAACGCGTGGTGCGACGGCTGCTGGACGACGAATCCGGTTGAGGACCAGGTCGTGCGATGAGTGAAACCTGCCCGCCGGGCCCGTTGCTGCACTCCTCGGTGATCGAGATCAGCGAGTCGGCGCTGCGCACGAACCTGCGGTTCCTGCGCGAGGCGATCGGACCGGACGTCGAGCTGACGTCGGTGATCAAGGGCAACGCCTACGGCCACGGGATCGGCACGATCGTCCCGTTGGCCGAGCGGTGCGGCATCCGGAGCTTCGCGGTGTCCCACGCCGACGAGGCGTACGACGCCCACCGGGCGATGAGCGCGACGAGCCGCCTCGTGATCATGGCGGACGTGGCGGACGAGGAGTTCGAGTGGGCGATCGTCCACGGCGTCGAGCTGTTCGTCTTCGACCGCGAACGGCTGGCGCGGGCCGCCGACACGGCCCGCCGGGTCGCCGTGCCGGCCCGCCTGCACCTCGAGCTCGAGACCGGCATGCACCGGACCGGCTTCGACGCCGCCGAGCTGCCGTCGGTGGCGGCGTTCGTGCGGGACCACGCCGACGCGTTGACGGTGGTCGGCGTCTGCACGCACTACGCGGGGGCCGAGAGCGTGGAGAACTACCTGCGGATCCAGAGCCAGATCCGCGCCTTCGAGGAAGGCTGCGCCGCGCTGACCCGCGCCGGCGCGACGCTCGGCCAGCGCCACACCGCCTGCTCGGCCGCCGCGCTGACCTACCCCGAGACGATCATGGACCGCGTGCGGATCGGCATCGCCCAGTACGGCTTCTGGCCTTCCGAGCAGACGCGGATGCAATGGCTGCTGCGCCAGGAGGCCCGGGGCACGCCGCGGAGCAACGACCCGCTGCGGCGGGTGATGAAGTGGAAGAGCCGGGTGATGTCGCTCAAGAGCGTCGCGGCCGGTCAGTTCGTCGGCTACGGCATCACCCACCTCAGCACCCGGCCCCAGCGGCTGGCGGTCGTCCCGGTCGGCTACCACCACGGTTTCTCCCGCAGCCTGTCGAACCTCGGCCACGTCCTGATCCTCGGGCGCCGCGCGCCGGTGGTGGGCATGGTCAACATGAGCATGGTCACCGTGGACGTGACCGAGATCCCCGAGGTCCGACGCGGGGACGAGGTCGTGATCATCGGGCGGCAGAAGCGCGGCGAGATCACCGTCGGCGCGTTCTCCGACATGACCCGCGACCTGAACTACGAGGTGCTCGTGCGCCTCCCGGCCTCGATCCCGCGCGTCACCGTGCCGTAGCACCGGTGCGGGAACGACGCCGCGCTCGGGCGCTCCCGCCCGAGCTGCTGGCGGACGATCGGCGCACGAACGACACCGACCAGCGGCAGATCAGCCCTGGTTTGATATGGGTATGATTCGGTCTCGGTAGCGGCCCGAACCATACCCATATCAAACCCCGACAGAGAGCAACGACTTCGAGATCTTGGACTCCTTCCCCTTCCGGTCACAGGGCCGCGGATTGCGCGTCGGACGGCCTCCGGCGGTCCGTCCGCAGCCCGCGCGCGTCGCCCACGAACTCGCCCTGGCGCTGGACGTCCAAACGGAGATCGACCGGGAACGGCGGACCTTCCGCGACGCCGCGCGCCGCCACGACTGCTCCCGGATGCGCATTTGCCGGCTCCTCGCCCTGGCCCGCCTCGCCCCGGACATCCAGGCCCGGGTCGCCGACCTCACCACGACGACCGCCCTGGAGGACGTCACCGTCGAGGATCTCCGCTGGGTGGCCGAGGCGATGGACTGGGGGGCGCAGCGGAGGCGGTTGAGGCAGATCGTCGGCAGCCGCGCAGGACGGCTGCACGAACGCCGACGCTCGACCCTGGCGGGCCTTCGTCCGACCAGGGGCCGGCCGCGGTCGGGCGCCGTGTCGGCCGCACGAGCGGGTGTTCGCGCATCGTTGTCCGCCTCGTGTCCAGACCGTACGCTTGCCGACTCGCCCCGGCTGAGGGCCTCGACAATGCCCGCCTACTCGCCCGCCCACGTGCACCGGAAGCCCCCGCCCGACTCTGGGTAGAGCACCGGTGGCCAGAAGTCCCGAAACCACAGCGGGTTTGCTCCGCCGAAACTACTGCCGCGTTGGATCTTCGCGGTGCCGCTGTCAGGGCCTTCTGGATCAACGCGCACACCCTCAGGATCTGCGCCGAGATCCCGGTAGTCATCCCCATCCGTGTACCAGTCAGAGGTCCATTCCCGTACATTGCCGGTCATGTCCAAGACACCGTAGACGGATGCGCCGTCTGAGCGCGCTCCGACGCGATCCGTGTCGCCCGGACCCATTGGATCCCCGACGCACGGCATCCGCGCTGGTCCTCCGTCCCTCTCGACCAGGACCGTCGTGTTGGCGCGGTCGCACGTCGGTTCTTCGCTGCCCCAAGGCCAATCCACGGTGTCTTCGAGCGTGCAGTCGGGTCCACCGCGCAGTTCGCAGCCGCCCCGGGCCGCCTTCGCCCACATCGCCTCGCTCGGAAGTCGCCCGCCCACCCATCGGCAGTAGGCGTCCGACTGACCCCAATCCACGGCGATCACGGGGTAGTGGCGGTACTCAGCCGCTCCGAAGTAGGCCATGCGGGTCAGGCTGTCGGTCCGGTAGGGTGGCGAGCATGCCCCCGCCGCAACGCAGGCTCCGTACTCGGCATTCGTAACTTCGCACGGAGCGATGAGGTAGGACGAGAGCGACACTCGGTGCATCGGCGACCATCGCGGTGGCGCGGGCGGGAGAAGGGAATCCGATCCCATCAAGAAGATCCCGGCGGGGATGAGGATGGCCGGCGCGCATGGCGCCGGGACGCACACCCGAGCCGTGCCGCACGCTTCGTCCGCCAGGCAGGTCCCGCACGAACCACCGCATCCGTCATCACCGCACTCCGCCCAGGGCTCGCAACTCTGTTCGCAGTCGTCCTGGTCAAGGTCGTACGCGGAGTCCGTCGGGACGTCTCTGCCCTCTCCGGAAGACGAGTAGCATCCGTCGTCGACCAGTGCGAGAACGAGAACGCAGATCATGGTTGCGGCACGACAGCCGCTCGCAACCCGGGAACGACCTCCGTGGCGACTCGTGGACCGCACGGCTTAGTACCCCAGCATGTAGACCACGACGCCCCGGTAGCCGGGGTCGATGAGCATCATCTCCGGATCGTCGAAGGTGTCCGCAGAGGCGCAGTCGTCCGCAAGGAGCCAATTCAACCGGAGGCCGTGCGCGGCCGGTGCAGGCATTGCGCTGTACACCAGCTCTTCGGTGGCCAATGGATCGCGGAACGCATCGGTCAGCGCCAGACAACGCGCCCACACCGAGGGTGTCGTGCACCAAGGATCGTACGGGTTCAGCACCTCTGCCGTCCATCGGAAAGCCCGCGCGACCGTCGACCCCGCACCGACCTGCCAGTCCTCGCAGACTGCTCGAACTCCCGCGTCCAGTTGTGGATTGTCCGCCGAGGTGATGACGGTGCCTGTGCGGTCCAGCCAGACGACCCGGTGGTCGCTTGCGAAGATGATGTTCTGTCCGGGATTCCGCGCATTCGCCGCATGCGAGAGGAAGACCTCGTTCGGAAGCTCTGGCAGCGGAATGGCACCCTGGAGCCGTCGGTTCTCCCCCTCCAGGCAGGTCGGACCCAAAGCCGTGCCGTCGGTCTCGACTCGTGTGCCGACCACGCACCCAATCGACGGTGTCACGTCCCGCAGGACAACGCCGAGCAAGTACCTTCCCGTCCCAGGATGCCAACGCAACGCAGGCAATTCCGGGGTTGGATGACCTCCTACCACCCCTTCTTCGCAGGACACGGTATCGGGCCAGCACGTGTGGATCCCGTCGACGACGGATCCGTCGGCAACGCGATCGATGCGCCAGAATGCCTCCGAACCGGCCGAGGCAGCCACGATGGACTCACCGTCCCTCGCGGCGACGGCCGGCCCGTAGATCCACGCGCGTCCGGTGACGATCGTGTCCTCCCAGCGGTGCCCCGCGGTCACATCGGCATCCGGCGTCATCCAGCCGACCGTTCCATCCGGGCAGAGCGCGGCGGCACCCACCCGTTCGACTTGGTACCGGTGCCCGAGCGGGTCGTCGCCCACGTAGATTTCCGGGTTGACCGCGGAGCGCCAAGCGAGCACCGCGCCGCCGCCCCCAGCCTGCGACGGGGCCGCGCGCAACCCGCGGATCTCGTGGCGGGTCGGTTCGGCCGGACTTCCCAGGTTTCTCCACACCTCGATTCCGGCGGGGTCGGAGATGACGTGACCATAGGAGGTGGACCACGAGCTGTTGCCCTCGATCACCCAGAACACGACGCGATGCGCCTGCGGCCCTCCGACGGCCGGACTTCCCCGAAGTACCCCAGCCACGCCGTAACGATCTTGGGCGAGAAAACGGACAGCCACAGCCTCACGAAGCGTCCAACCCCGCTCGATGCGAATGGACGTCGCGGGCAGGGTGGGGCCAGGGATCGCCATGGTCGTGCTCGCCATGCGTAGCTCGACCGAGTCGATCAGACATGAAGGCGAGCCAGGCCCGTCCGGCAGGAGGTCTTCGTCCCTGCTGCACGGGGGGCCGGCGCCACGACCGACGTAGCCGCGCACGAGATCCGCCCGAACGTGGACGGCGAGTTGCTGAGCCTGCGGTACCAGGCTTCCGCCGCTGTCCCGCCCGTCCCAGGTGCCCACGACTTGGCCCGTGACCACGGAACCGCCCGGCCGGTGGGTTGCGTCAACGGTCCCCACAGCATCGATCGTCCGGAGTTCGGCCCCGGTTCTCGGATCCTCAACCGTCCAGCGGGCGCGGAGGGCGAACGCGTGGTTCCGTGTGGACCGACCTCCCAAGGCGTGCACGGCATCCGACACCGCGCCGAGCGAGAACTCCACGTTCTCGACCCCCGCGACGAACGGGTCAGGCTCGTCGCTCAGCGCGATGATTCGCAGCTTGCCTCGAGTTCCGACGACGGGCGCCGCGCTCTCGATGGGCTGCACGAGGATCCGAATCTCTTGGGAGGGCGCCGACACGAGACCCCATGCGTCGACGGACTGACCCACGAGGGAATGCACCCCGGCGGCAAGTGGCCCGATCCCCTCGGCGGACCATCGCAGCGGTCCGTCGACTGGAACCGACGCCACAGCCACATCGTCGACCAGAAGCCTGACCTCCGCGGCACCCGACGCGTAGCCTTCGACCGTCAGCTGCGATGTGGTGATCAACTCGAGCGGTCGCGGTGACAGGATCCACGGCGGGGACGGGGGAACCGTGTGGACCGTGAAGATCAACAACTCGCACATCACGGACACGTTGCCCGCCACGTCGGCGGCGTCCGCCTGCAGCCGGTGGATTCCCTCGCCGGGCGCCCAGAACGTCGACGTGAACTCACCATCCTCCTCCGCGCGCACCGACGCGAACAACGCGTCATCCAGGAAGATGCGCACCGTCGAGCCGGACTCCGCGATGCCGCGCACCAGGACGTCTGCGGTCGTCAAGATCGCGCCCTGCGCAGGAGAACTCACGATGGGGGCTGCCGGTGCGGTCGTGTCACATGCATCGCCCTCCCCGACGCCGTCTCCGTTCTCCTGGCCCGGGTTTGGCACGTCGGGACAGTTGTCTGATGCATCGGGTACTGTGTCGCCATCGTGGTCGCCCGCGCAGCCCGGACCGGCGCCCGTAGCCCACGCGTCGCGCCATCCGTACGCGTGGCTATCGCGGACGTTCGTGGCCGTGGAGTCGATCCCCGGCCAGAACAACGGGCCCGGGCAGTCGTGGCTCCACCAGTTGCCCTTCCCCGCGTACGAGACCTCGATGAGCGTCGCCGGCACGAGCGGGGCGACGAGGATGCCCACCGCCGTCCAACTTGAGAAGTTGTTCCAGAAGACACGGTTCGGCCAGCCTGCAGGGAAGATCGCAACGCCGGACGAGCCGCCTTCACGGTCGTTCTCCCGGACCTCGTTGCCCTGCGCCTTTGACAGGAGGAAGCCTCCTGTGCCTCCCGAGATCGTGTTGCCGTGGACGACATTGCCGGTGTTCGCAGCGGGGTTGTTGACGAGCCCGTCGAGCGTGACGCCGTCCTGCCCGACGCTGATCGAATTCGCCGAAACCTCGTTGTCGGCGGAAGCGTCCCAGATCGCGATCGCCCAGTAACTCGGGCCCGTGACGGTGTTCCGCGCAATGTTGGAGGATGTCGCGGACTGGAGAACGATGCCGACGGTGTTGTCCTCCGACCGATTGTCGGTGGCCACCAGGCCATCCGTTCGGAACGCCAGGATGCCGTTGCCGAACTGCGCGTCCGTGCCGCCGATCGTGCAGTTGCGGATCACCGGCACGGCTGCGTTGGGCCCGACGAAGATGCCGGTTCCCATCCCGCGATCGGCAAACGCCTGGCGGATCGCGTGCCCGTCGCAGTCCAACGTGCCGGTCACGAGTTCGACGCTGCCCGTCACGTCCGACGTCAGCCGGCACACGTCGCCGGTCCGCACGCCAACCGTCGCGCACTCATCGCTGCCACCCCCGATGAACGTCGTGCTCGGCATGGGCTGAAACCAGATGATGGCGGGCTCCCGAAGATCGACGGAGAACGTCATCGTTCCGCCGTCTGCCGGCGTCAGCACCCGCTCGTCCGCGTAGGTGCGCAGGTACGCGTAGTTCTCCGCGTCGGTGGGCAGCCCCGTGAACGTGATCGACACGTCGTCGGTCGCGTCGCGCTCGATGTAGAGCGACAGCGAGTACGCGGACACGACGAGCCTGCCGTACACCGCTGCGCTCGCCTCGACGGAGATTCCGTTCGCGTCCAGTCGCGTGCCCACGCCAGTCGCGATGCGAGGGGCCGGAACGAGCCCGTAGACGGAGAAGTGCCGCAGGCTCGCGGTGATGCGAAAGGCGTCCGAGTCATTCTGCTGGTCGTCGACGGCTACCCAGCGCTCACGGTCGAGGACCGACAGCCGGAGGCTTCCCGGGTCGGTGCCGGGCGGCATCTCGATGCCTTCGTATGAAATGGTCACCCGCGCCGGCCTGCGGAACGCCAGACCGTCGGGTCCGAACTCGTACGCGGGCCCCACAACCGCCCACGCGGGGCTGGCAAGCCGGCGGACGGTGACCGTCGTTGGCCCGTCGAGCGCGCCCTCGGGGATCTCCAGCGACACGTCCTCGAGAACCACGGTTCCGCCTCGCGAGTCGATCGCGGCTGACACCGCGTCGCCGGGATCCTCGTCGGGGCGCGATGGCTCGCGGTCGCATCCGCCCAGCGAGATCCCCGCGACGGCGACGAGAACAGGCATCATGATTACGCGCATGACCCACCTCCCCTCCTGACCGACGACAACTCGATGGATGCCTGGGCGCATCGCGTTGCCTTCGTTCGGTGACACGAAGATCATGACCGACGGATCGTCGATCGTCAAACCCCGCTGCGGGCGGACGATCGGCGCACGAACGTCGCCAACCAGCGGCAGATCAGCCCTGGTTTGATATGAGTATGGTTCGCTCTCGGTAGCGGGGCGGACGGGACTCGAACCCGCGGCCTCCGGCGTGACAGGCCGGCGTTATAACCAACTTAACTACCGCCCCAGCTTTCACGCGCGCCGCCACCGGCGGCGCGCAACAACCCCACGAACCTTCGTGGGCGGGACAGGTTTCGAACCTGCGACTTCCGGCTTGTAAGGCCAGCGCTCTACCGCTGAGCTACCCGCCCGGACCGCAGGCTCGGACCCCGCCCGAGCGGACGGTCGTTTAGCAGCGCATCCCGGCCGTGTCAAGACTCGCCGAGCGGCGGACTCGCCGAGCGGCGGCCTCGCGAACCGAGCGCTCAGCGCAGCCAGACCGCCAGCTCGTCGAGCCGCACCGCCGCCTCCGGCTCCGGCGCCGCATCGCGCACCGCGCGCGGCAGCACCGTCAGCGTCACCCGCCGCGCCGCCCGCTGCGAAGCCGTCAGCTCGCACCGCCCGCTGCCGGCGGAGCCGATCAACAGCTCCGCAGCGTCCGCGACCGCTCCGCC
>CAZMRP010000178.1:0-8556 GCA_964568275.1 uncultured Myxococcales bacterium | reverse complement strand
GCGGTTGCCGGGCGGCCGGGCCGACGCGCCTCGGTCCCGGCCTGGTCCTCGGGCTGCTCGCCCTGCTGTCGCTGCGGCGCGCCGCGCGGCGCCACCGGGCGGCGGCGTTGTTGCGGGATGGACCGTCGTCAGCGTGAGCGGCAGGCGTCGACGAACGCGGCGAACAGCAGGCGGGTGGTCTCGGCCTCGCGCGTCATCTCCGGGTGCCATTGCACCGCGATCAGGAACCGGCGGTCCGGGTCCTCGGAGGCCTCGAGCACCCCGTCCGGCGCCCAGGCCACCGAGCGCAGCCCGCGGCCGGGGTCCTTCACCGCCTGGTGGTGCGCGCTCGCCGTCTCGAAACGCGTGCCCCCGAGGATCTGCGCCAGCCGCGAATCGGCCTCCAGCCGCACCTCGTGCAGCGGGGCCCGCGGCGCGTTCTGCTCGCGCCGGTGCAGGATCCGGGTGCCGTAGACCGCCGGGATGTGCTGCACCAGCGTCCCGCCGCGCGCCACGTGGAGCTGCTGGTGCCCGGCGCAGATCGCCAGCACCGGCTTGTCCGCCGCCTCCAGCGCGGCGAGCAGCGCCTTGTCGAACGCCACGCGCGCCGGCAGCATCAGATCCTGGGAGCCGTCCACCGTCTCCCCGTACTCCGACGGCGGCACGTCCGGGCCGCCGATCAGCACGACCCCGTCCAGCTCGTCCAGGATCGCCCCGAGCGTCTCCGGTCCGACGATCGGGAACCCCAGCGGCAGGCCGCCCGCGTCCTCGACGCAGTTCGTGTAGCGCATCGGCAGATGGTGCGTGGGGTCGGGCGGGTCCGGATCCCGCTCGCCGGGGCGCGAGGCCTTCCGGTTCTGCAGGCCGTGGTTGAGCCCGATCCGCGGGCGTCTCACCATCGCGCCAGCACCTCGTCGAACGACTGCATCCCGGTCGGCTGCTGGGTCCAGTAGTCGACCAGGCTCGGCTGGTGCGGCGAGCCGATCCAGGCGCGCTGGTGCACGCCGTCCGGGAAGATCACCCGCAGCAGCGAGTCGCCGCCGTCGTAGACCCACTCCCGCCCGTCGGCGTAGCGGTGGACGACCTTGAGCCCCTGGCGGGTCTTGATGTGGTGCTGGTCCTCGGGCTTGTCCCACGAGCGATCGACCACGAAGCGGATCATCTGCCAGAAGTTGCCGTGCGCGGTGGTGCCCTGGTTGACCGCGATCCCGGAGTCGTTCGGCAGCCCGAAGACGTGGCAGTCGGGCCGCTGCCGCGCCAGCCACTCGACGTGCCCGGCGCGCGAGTGGTCGTAGTGCAGCTGGACGATCACGTGGCGGGCCAGGCCGAGGCACGGGCCGAGGCCGTCGCAGCTCCACTGGGCGAGCTGGTCGGCGCCGGCCGAGAAGCCCGCCGTGAGGAACCCCCGCGCCTGCCGCTCCTGCAGCACCCGCAGGAACTTCCCCCCGTCGCCGAGCCAGCGGGCGCCGAGGTCCCAGAACCGCTGCAGGCCGGTGTCGGTGCGGCCGCCGCCCAGCAGCACCACCTGCGAGTGGTACAGCCAGCCGAAGAACTGCTCGACGTCCTCGCGGCGCAGGCCGTCGTCCCAGAAGAACACGCGGGGCTCGAGGCCGAAGCCGCGGAAGCGGTCGAGGTACCAGGAGAAGGTGCCCCAGCTGTACTCCTGGTCGCCGCGGGCGCCCGAGGAGAACGGCACGTAGAGCAGCGTCTTGTTGGTCCAGCTCTCCAGCGCGCGCTGGACCAGCCAGTCGCGGTGGAGCTGCTCGCAACGCTCGTGGGAGCTGTAGATCAGTTCGGTGGGTTGCATCGCGGTCCTCGTCCGGAACGGCCGGGCCGGCGGGCGCGGGGCGCGCCGGCCGCGGCGGTCAACGCCGGCCGCGCTCGGCCAGCTGGGCCTCCCAGGTGCGGAACGAGCCGCGGGGCGGCGGGTTCTCCGCGCGCGACACCAGCAGCTCGGACATCCGCGCCAGGATCCACTCGAAGTTCTCCTCGCCGATCCAGCGGCGCTCGCAGTCCGGAACCGGGTTCATGAAATCGATGGCGATCGGCACGCCGTCGCGGATCGCGAACTCCAGCGTGTTGAGGTCGTAGCCCAGGCCGCGGCACAGCGCCAGCGTGTCGCGCACGATCCGCTGCTCGAGCTCCGGCGTCAGCGGCGGATGGTCGGCCTGGTAGCGCTGCAGGAACTCGTGGCGCGGCTCGTACGGCATGATCCGCACGTGCTCGCGCCCCACGCAGTAGCAGCGGTAGTACGCCGAGAACTCCACGTGCTCCTGCAGCATCATCAGCTGGTCGCCCGTCCGGTCGTAGGTGTGGAAGAGGTGCTGCGGGTTGTGCACCTGGTACACGTTCGCCCAGCCGCCGCCGTAGTACTGCTTGAGCCAGGCCGGGAAGCCGACGTAGGCGAAGATCTCGTCCCACGGCAGCGGGTACATCAGGTTCCGCATCGACCGCTCGTTGGTCCGCGGCGGGTAGTCCTTGTGCGGCAGCAGCACCGTCTTGGGCACCGCGACGCCCAGCTGGAGCGCCAGCGCGTTGTTGAAGAACTTGTCGTCGGCCAGCCCCCAGAACGGGTCGTTGATCACCTGGGTGCCGAGCAGCACCTCCTGTTTGAGCCAGGCGCGGTAGAACGGGACGTCGTGGCCGATGCGGTCGAGGATCGCGGCGTAGCCCGCGGCCTGCCCCTGGACGATCCCGCCGATCTTCACCGCCTCGGCCACGATGCCGGGCCGCTGCATCGCGTTGATCCGCTCGATCAACGCCCACTGGAACGTGTCTTCCTGCCCGAACACGATGCCGATCTTCTTCATGGTGCCTCCCGTCGCCCCGCTCCCGGGGCCGTCGCGCCGCGTCTCAGTCCAGCCAGTAGATCGGGCCCATGCCGATCCCCGCGTCGTCGCGCTCCGTGATCCCCAGCTCGCCCTTCACCGCGAGGATCGCCCCCATGTTCGAGTACCACCCGCGGCCCCGCGGGTCGTCCTTGATCTTCCGTCCCGGGTCGCGGCTCTGGAAGTGGTTGCGCGTCAGCGCCGCGACCATCCGCGCCCGGTGCGGCTCGTGCTTCACGGCCGGGCACCCGGCCTGCAGCACCAGCCGCGCCTCGCTGCAGATCCCCGCCTGTACGTCCGGGTCCTTCACGTCCGGCATCACGTTCGGCAGGAGCGGCGTGGCCCAGATGATCTCCTGCACCAGCATCGGCTCCTGCGCCGTCGTCTGCTCGACCTGCTCCATCGTCGGCTCGACGTACACCCCCTTCGCGCTCATCCCGTGCAGCGGCTTGATCGCGATCTTCTTCAGCTCCGCCGGGTCCCGGCGCCAGCGGGCGACGTGTTGCGGCGTCACCAGCTCCGTGCGCGGCGCCAGCGGCACGCCCAGCAGGCTCAGGCCGGTCAGCGAGCTCTTGTCGATCAGGTAGAACCCCATCAGGTGCTTGGACAGGTCCGGCCAGACGTGCGCCAGCTGGTACACCTGCCGCAGCCGCTCCACCTCCGCCTCCAGCCCCTCCGCCCGGCGGCGCTTGATGTACGACTGCAGGTCGGCGTCCACGATCCGCGAGTTGACCTTCTTCAGCTCCCGCTCGACGCCGTCCACCTTCCCGTACAGCCGGCCGCCCCGGATCTCGAGGTCGGCGGCGTCGAGGATCGCCGGCCGGTGCTTCCGGTCCCCGCGGCTCATCGCGTCGGCGATGAACCACAGGTTCTGCTTCGTCGCCTGCTTCGGCGGCTCGAGCTCCAGGATCAGCACGCTCTCCGGGTCCGCCGTCTGCGGCCACCGGAACGTCTCGAGGACCTCCTCGTCCAGCGAGGCGTCCGAGTGCGGCCGCCCCTGCGCGTCCCGGGCCAGCGTGTACGTGCAGCCGGCGTCCAGGCCCGCCAGCCGCGCGCCGCGCACGAACTCCCGCACCCAGCCCCAGTAGGTGTCCACGGACTGCGACTCGAGCAGCCGCGCGTCGAGGATGTCGTCGGTCGCCTTGAACTCCTCGAACGTCATCCCGCGCCACGACTTGCGCCCGAACACCAGCACGTCGAACGACAGGTCCGGCTCGGTCGTCAGGTAGTAGCCGTGCAGCCGCTCCGCCATCTCGGCGGTCAGCCAGTCCTTCGGCATCCGGTCCAGCAGCAGCTGCGGCCCGCCCTCGCGCAGCTCCTTGCGCATCAGCGCGTAGAGCACCCGCGCCGTCGCGTCCATCTGCTCCACCAGGTAGCGGGGCAGGGCCACCGGCAGACCGTTGGGCGTGTTGCCCAGCCCGTAGATCGGGATGAACATCTCCTTCTCACCGAGGTACTTCAGGTACGCCTCGACCCGCTGGCGGTCCCGCGCGAACCGCTCGTTCGCCGCCAGCGCCTTGCGCGTCTCCCGCTGCCGCAACTCGTCGGGGTACCGGGCCTCGACCTGGGACAGCCGCTCCAGCGTCTCGTCCAGCGAGGGCAACGTCACCGTCTTCGCCTCCTGCGTCATCGTCTCCTCCGCTCCGTCCGTCACAGCGAGCTGCGGACGAACTCCAGCATCATCCGGTAGTACGGCTCCAGGCTGGCCAGGTCGAGCCACTCGTCGACCGAGTGGTGTCCGGCGCAGACCGGCTTGGTCAGCACGACCGGCACCTCGTGCTTCGTGAAGAACCGCGCGTCCGACGCCCCCTCGCTGCGGTAGTACGCCAGCTCCTTGCCGTCGCGGTGCTTCTTCGACGCGGCCTGGATCCGGCGGCAGACCTCGCCCTCGCGGTCGAGGTGGAACAGGTCGCCGGCGACGATCGGCGCGAACTCCCCGCGCGCGCCGACCAGCCGCTCGACCTGCGCCTGCACCGCCGCGAGCGTCGTGTTCTCGACGAACCGCACGTCGAGCAGCGCTTCGCAGGCGTCGGGCACCTGGTTCGCCGCCGCGCCGGCCGTCATCTTGCCCAGGTTCAGCGTCGGGCCCCACTGCTCCGGCCCGGCAACGACCGGGAACTCGCGACGCAGGTCGGCGTAGATCGCGAGGAACTTGTCGATCGCGTTCTCCCCCAGCCACGGCCGCGAGCCGTGCGCGGCCTTGCCGACGGTCCTGACCCGGAACTGCAGCACGCCCTTCTCGTCCGCCTCGAGCTGGAAGTTGTCGCCGCCGTCCGGGATGAACGCCGCGCCCGGCCGCAGGCCGTAGTCGTCGAGCAGGTGGCGCGTGCCGCGGTTGCCGCCGATCTCCTCGTCGAAGGTGAAGGCGATCAGCACCCGCTCCCGCTCCGCCGGCGCCAGCTCGCCCACCGCCTTGAGGAACAGCGGCGCCGCGAACTTCATGTCGCTCGCCCCGCGCGCCTTGAGCCGCCCGTCCTCGATCCGGGGCGCGAACTGCTGCTCGCCCGCCGGCACCACGTCGAGGTGTGCGGCGAGCAGCACGCGCGGCCGCTTCTCCTCCGGCTGCGCGCCGATCAGCAGCGACGGGAACGGGTCCGACGGCACGGTCGCCGTCTTGAGCCCGTAGCGCGCCGCCTCGCGCATGACCAGCTCCCGGCACCGCTCGTGCTCCGCCGCATGCTCGGGCTCGTGCGTCGTCCGCAGCCGCAGCAGCTGTTCCAGGAACGCGTACTCGGCCTGGTCCAGGACCATCTCGTTCGTCCTCCCCCGCGTCGCCACGCGGTGCTCGTCCGGCGCGGGATGAGACACGATCCGGGCCGGGAAGATCAAGTGGCGTGCCGCGCGACGCCGGCCCGGGCCCTGCGGGAATCGAAGCGCGAGCGCCGAGGCAATCCGCAGCTGGACGCTCGCCCGGGTCCGCGGATGATGCCGAACTCGGCGCCATCCGCGCTTCCGGCAGGTCGTCTACAGGCAGGGTGATGGACGCCGTCGGGGACACGGCGGGAGGCCAAGAGCGGCCAAGGTCTGCAGCCAGATCGCGCTTGGGTGGGCTTCCTTGCCCCACGCAACCCACAGCGGCGCGTGGGTCGACGGTCCCGCCGGCCGCCTCGGACTCTCCGGCAATCGGAGTTATATTCGAGGCCGCACGGTCGACGTGCGCGCCGGGCCCGCGTCGGCAGGGCTTCCAGCGGGCTGTGGCGAGCGACGGGGCGTGTCGTCGACCTGATGCAAGGAGGATGGAGATGGAACTCAGGCGGAAGATGATGCCGATCGGGCCGTTGATGATCGAACACCGACTCATCGAACGGATGATCCGACAGATCGAGATCCGGCTGGCCGGCGTCGGCCGGGACCCGCAGGACGACCTGCTCTTCATCGATCGGGCCGTCGACTTCATCCGCACCTATGCCGATCGATGCCACCACGGAAAGGAGGAGGACATCCTCTTCCGAGCCCTCGACGCCAAGCCGCTCACGTCGGACCAGCGGCGGATCATGGAGGAACTGGTCGAGGAACACATCCTCGGGCGCAACACGGTGGGGCGACTCGTGGCCGCCCGGAATCGCTACGCGGACGGCGATGGGTCCGCCCTGGACGAGGTCCGCGATGCGCTTTCCACGATCGTCGGCTTCTATCCGAAGCACATCGCGAAGGAGGATCGAGAGTTCTTCATCCCGGTCATGGAGCACTTCTCGAAGGAGGAACAGGATCGGATGCTCCGGTCGGGGTTCGACTTTGATGCCGGCCTGATCCACGAGAAGTACAGGACGCTCGTCGAGGACCTGGAAGGAGGCTGAGCCGGTGCTCCGGCTCGTTCGCGTCCGCCCGTGCTCCGCGGGCCGACCCGGGCGTTCCCCGACGACTCGGCGGCGAAGCCGAGCTCCCCCGGCGCGCTAGCGGGGGACCGACGAGAGGAAGCGCCAGAACGCCGGCGCCGCGAGGTCGTCCTGGCGCGAGTGGCCGAGTCCGGTGGTCTGACACCAGACGACCGGCAGGCGGGGGTCACAGCCGACGTACGCCACGCAGGGATCCGGGTCGAAGGCCAGCGGGTCGGCGACCGGGTCGCAGCCGTTGCGCGCGCGATGGTCGTTCCGCGCGCCGATGCTGGCGTCGATCCCGACGGTGCCGTCGGTGTCGTCGTGGATGAGCAACGCCGCCACGGCGCCGGTGCAGCTCCGGCCCGCCTGCCCGCCGGCGATCGTCGCCACGGCGCGCAGCTCGGCACCGCGGATGCAGGCGAGCTGGTGGGCCAGGAAGCTCCCGCTGCTGTAGCCGGTGACGAAGCGACGCCCCGGGTCGGCGCAAAGCTCGGCCTCCGTCGCCGCCACCATCGCGTCGAAGAACGCCACGTCGGTACCGGCCGCGGCGGTATCCCAGCAATCGGCGGCGGCCCGGCCCCGCACGTGGATCGCCTCCGCACCGCTCTCGCGCTGCACCGGCACGTTGTTGTCCTCGCGCGTGGCGGAGCCGCTGCACCCGTGGAGCTGGTAGACCACGGGATACGGCCGCAGCGGGTCGTACCCCTCAGGCAGCCAGAGGAAGTAGGTCCGCGAGACGCCGCCCACGCTGATCGTGCGCTCGGTCCACGCCGCCGGGGCGATGGTCGTCGCGAGTCCGCAGCCGGGGCTGGGCGGGACCGCCACGTCGATGCCGGCGTCGTCCTCGGCGCCGGCGTCTCCGTCTCCGCCGACCTCGGCATCCGCCTCCGCCGCGACGTCGGCGTCTCCCGGAACGTCGTCGCCGGGTGCGGTGTCGTCACCGCAGCCGGCTCCGAGCGCGACCAGCACGACCCCCATCCACCTCGACCGATCGCCCATGCGACCCTCCGGACGCGCGTCGGCGCGCAACGGCGATGCTACAGGCAATCGAGGATTCGTCCCAGGAGATCGGCCGTCCCCGCGCGAGTCAGACGTCACTGCGTGCCGTCCCCCCCAGGGGACATCCGGGATCGGGGCATCGTCGCACGACGCGCGGGAACGGGCCGTGCGCGCGTGTCTCTTCCGAGCCTGGCCGGCGCGGGTATCCGTCAGCCGCCGCGCCTGCGCCGGGCGGCGCGAGCGTGTGCTTCCAGGCCTTCCATGCGCGCCAGCCGTTCGGCATCCCGTGCGAGCCCGTCGGCCGCGGCCGGCTCATCGATCCGGAGCCAGGTCCGGACGCGCAGGAAGTGCAGCACCGACAGTCCTCCCGACCAGCGCGCCGTGCCGCCGGTCGGGAGGGTGTGGTTCGGGCCGGCGCCGTAGTCGCCCAGAACCTCGGCCGACCCGGCGCCGACGAACAGGCCGCCCCAGTGCCGCAGCCGAAGGCGCGCCGCCTCCGGGTGGCGCAGCTGCAGCTCGAGATGCTCCGGCGCCAGGAGGTCGCACAGGCGGCAGGCCTCGGCCAGGTCGGCGGCCACGACGGCGAAGCCGCAACCCAGGGCCCGCCGGGCCGTGTCGGCCGTGGGGAGGTCGGCGAGCTGCCGGCGCAGCTCCGCGTCGACCCGGGAAGGCAGGGAGGGGTCGAGTCCGACGAGGATCGGCCGGGCCTCCGGGTCGTGTTCGGCCTGCGCGAGCAGGTCGGCGGCGACCAGCGCCGGGTCGGCGCCGTCGTCGGCCAGCACGAGCAGTTCCGACGGTCCGGCCGGCAGATCGACGCCGGCGTTTCCGGCGAGGAGCTGTTTGGCCGCGGTGACCCAGCGGTTGCCGGGCCCGACGACGACATCGCAGGGCGGGACGGGGCCGGCGCCGAAGGCCAGCGCGAAGTAAGCCGT
>CAZMRP010000177.1:0-8601 GCA_964568275.1 uncultured Myxococcales bacterium | reverse complement strand
CCGGCTCGGGGCCGCAATGTACATCACGAAAGTGCGCGGCCCGTCGACCGCGCCGGCTCGATGCATCATCGGGCTTCCCCTCATCGTGCGCCCCTCAGTTCCCCACGAGGTCGTCGTATTCCATCTGGATCGACTGCAGATCGCGGTCGCGCTGCTGGCCCATCTGGATCATGCGGCGGCGGTGCTCCTCGGCCAGGCTCCAGGCGCTGTCGGCCACGCCGATGTCGGACCGGAGAATCAGGTCCTCGAAGCGCCCCGCAATCGCCTCGAAGTTCTCGAACGCGTATCCGCCGACCACGTCCGACGCGTCGTTCTCGATGGACGACAGCCGGCCGCGGTAGTCCACCAGCTTGCCGCGCTCGTGCTCGACCGCCGCGAGCAGCTCGCGGCTGCGATCCTGGGCCTGCCCCTCGAGCGCCCGCTGCACGGTGGTCAGGTCGGCCTCGACGCGGGCGAGTTGATCCAAGGCGGACTGGACCCGCGACAACGTCGCGCCGCCGGCGCCCGACATGGCGAGCGCCGACGCTTCGCGCACCACCGCCTGGCGGTGGCGCTCGCGGATGTCGCGGGCCGCCTCCGCCGAAACCTCGCCGACCTGCACCTGCGCGCGCACGACGTCGACCTCCCGGCGCATCGCCACGGCCTGGTTGCGGTAGTGCTCCACCGCCCCGCGCACCAGCTGCAGCTCGGACTGGATCGCCTGGACCTCGGTTTCCGAGAGGTTGCCCCAGTTGTCGGGCTGGATCAGGTACTGGTCGAGCGCCGCGCCCATCGAATGGACGAGCTCGACGGTGTGGGTGGTCTCGGTCAGCAGATGGGACACCGCATCGATCGCGGTGCGCTGGTTCTCGTAGGTCGCGGAGAGGCCCTCGGCATCCACCGGGAGGCGGGCGACGAGCGCGTCGAGGGAGCGACGCTCCTCGCGGGCCGCCGCGGCCTCGCCCGCCGCGGCCGGGACGCCGTTGAGGTCGCCGGCCAGCGACGCCCGGATGCGCGCGCAGGAGTTGGCGGCCATCTCCGAGCGATCGCGCACGCCCCGCAGCTCGGAGAACGCGCCCACGACGCTGCGCCCGGAGAGGATCGCCTGGAGCTGGGCCGCGAGCCGCTCGGTCTCGTTCATGTAGCGGCGGATGGCGGCCAGCCCGTCGAGCACCTGCTGGACCCGGGCGATGCTCTCGTTCTCGACGAACCAGGCCCGGGCCTGCGGCGGCAGCAGATTGGTCGCCGTCACCGCCTCGGCCTCCGAGCGGACCATGTCGCCGAAGTAGTCGCGCAGCCGCTCGCGCGACGACATCGCCTCGGAGATCTGGTCGTAGACGGGGCCGTAGTCGACCTTGACGGAGCGGAAGGCGTCGATCGCGAAGTTGGTGCCGGCGCTGCCGGCGCCGGCGCCCGCGCCCTCGGCCGTGCACTGGACAGGCACCTCCGGCAGCGCCTCGGGACCTGCGCCCTGCGCCTGCGCCGCCAGCCGCTCGGTGGACAGCAGGAAGCACTCCTCGTCGAGCACCAGCCGCCCCTCGCGCAGCAGGATGTTGCCGAGCAGCAGCTTGGCCTCGGGGGCGTAGCGGCTGTCGGGGTCGTAGATCACGAGCATCTCGAGCGAGCGGCGGGCCTTGGTGGTGTCGCCGCGGGCGAGATGGACCCAGGAGACCTCGTAGAGCGCGTCGTCGAAGGAGGCGGAGTCGGTCGAGATGCGCTGGTAGGCCTCGATCGCCGCGTCCTCGGCGCGCTGTTCGTACTGCACGCGACCGATGGCGAGATTGGCGAGGTCGACCGTCGCGCGGTCCTCGGTGGACTGGGCCGGCGAGAGCAGCACGGCCTGGAACGCCTCGAGGGCCCGGGCCAGGTCGCCGCGCTTGACGTAGACGACGCCGAGGAAATAGCGCGCCCGCAGGGTGTACTCGGCGTTGTCCGGCACCGACAGGAACGCCCGCTCGGCCTCGGCCAGGTTGCCGCGGTGGAAGTAGTACTTGCCGCGGAAGTAGGGGGTGACCGCCGCGACGTCCGCTCCCGGGAGCCGGTTGAGCTCCGCGAAGTAGCGCTCGATGCCGACGAAGTCCTCCATCCGGATCGCGATCTCGATCAGCCGCCCGAGCGCCGGCTGGATGTACGGACGGAAGCGCGACTCGGTCGACTGCTGCAACAACCGCTCGAAGAACTCCCGCGCGCCGTACGGGTCCTGGGCCTTGTACAGCGACTCGCCCAGGTGGAACAACGCGTCGGCGTAGGCGGTCTGCTCGGGGTAGTTCTCGACGATCTCGAGGTACAGCACCCCGGCTTCCTCGAAGAAGCCGAGCCGGTAGAACATGTCGGCGTCGGCGAGCTTCTCCTCGACGTAGTGGGCGCGGTCCTCGCCCAGCCGGAGGTTGGCCTCGCGCGCCAGGGCGGTCACGTCCTGCGCCACCTCCGCGATCCGCCGCTCGGCGGCCGCGGCGTCGGCGCCGGCCGCGCGCGGCAGGCCGCAGAGCACGAGGAGCAGCCCGGCCCCCCAGCGGGCCGTGGGACCGGTCATCACTGGCCTCCAGCCACGCCCGTCGACAGGTCGCGAATCTGCTCGGTGAACCGGATCGTCGGCCGCTCCTCGATGGCCGTGAGCGGGTCCCCCTGCTCGAAGCCGATGCCCTGGATCGTCACCTCCTTGCCGCCGGCAATCGTCACCGTGTGGCTGGAGTTGACGCGAAACCGGTAGCCCTGCAGGTAGGAGAAGATGCCGTGGCCGTAGCCGCGGTACTCGATCTCCACCGAGATCGTGTGGTCGCCCGGGGCGATGATCGACTCGTAAACGCTGATCTCCTCGAGGTCGCCCAGCTCGCCGCTGTCGTCGCTCTGGTTGTAGACCGGGCTGCGGTCGAGGAAGTAGACCAGCTTGACGAGCTGGAACGTGCCGCTCATGTCGTTCTTGTGCAGCAGCCGGATCTTGGACCGCCCGGAGCCGGTCCCCTGGATCACCGTCTCGGCCAGCTGCGCCAGCCGGGCCTTCGACCGGAAGACCTCCTGCTTGAGCTGGTTGATGCGCTGCTCCAGGTCGCGAAGCTGCAGCGCGTACGACGCCACCGCCTGCTCCTCGCCCTCGCGAATCGCCTGCACCGCCGTGCCCGCCGGACTACCCGGCGGCACGTACGGCTCCGTCCCCACCGCCGTCGGCTCCGTCCCCACCGCCGTCGGCTCCGTCCCCGTGGTCAGCGAGTCCGGGTAGGCCGGCGTGGCCGCCGGGTCGGTGCCCGGGTCCCCCCCGACCGTCTGGGCCGCGGCCACTCCGGCCACGGCGAGGACCGCCATCACGACCGTCAACGTCTTCCAGCCCGTCTTCGACATGGTCGGCTCCCTCGGCTCCCGGTCAAAAGCGGAGAAGTTCGGGTGCTGGGCTCTCTCCCGCCAACGCAACGGCACGCGGCCCGACACCCGGGGTTCTCGCCGCACCAGAAGCCGCGGCGGATTCTTACACGCGGAAATCGAACCGCGCAAGCCTCAACTGGCCGCGGGCCCGGAGACGAGGAAACCGATGTCGCGGAAAGAAGTTACGGCCAGTAGTCGCTGACCTCGAAGCCGTTGAGGTCGATCCGACTCAGGCCGTCGACGGAAGAGTCGAGGACCAGCAGGGCCGGGCCGGTACGCGTCGTCTCGTCCAGCACCGCCGCGACCGGCAGAGTACCGACCTCGGCCACCAACGGCTCGAAGCCGCCGGAGGCCTTGAGCTCCCAGCGCGTCCCGCGCTTCGTGGCTTCCGAGCCGCCGTCCATCACGAAACAGATCCACGGATTGCGGAACACGACGCCCTCGGCGGCCCGGGCCGCGTTGAGGCAGCGGAACTCCGCCGGGACCGCCGCGCAGTCGGGAAGCGCCGGGCACGCCGCGGCGTCGGGAGCCTCCACGCAGCGCTGCGTCCCCCCCTCGGTCACCACGTGGTGCTGGAACGGGATCCCGTCGCCCTGCACCAGCCACTGGCCGGAGACCCGGATCTCGTAACGCACCGCCCACGGGTAGCACTCCTCCGTGGGCAGCGGCGCCTTGCCCGGCAACGCCTCGAGCCGCACCCGATCGGCCAGCGCCTCGACGATCCGGTACTCGCGCAGCGCGGTGTCGTCCTCGCCGCCGAAGCCCCCGCAGTCGGTCGACTCGGGGTCGAGCGGCTCGGGGAGGTCGAGCAGCGTGAGGTGGTCGCCGGCCAGCACCCCCTGCGCGCAGAACGCCATCGCACGGTCGGTGAGCCAACCGTCGGCATCGACGTTGCCCGCCGCGCCGCCGGTGTGCGGCAACACCCCCTCGAACTCGATCGACCAGCGCTGGCTCACCGCGCGGCGCGGGTCGGCGTCGAACACCACGCCGTAGGTCGGGTTGCCCCACGGGTCGGTCCCCTCGACGAAGTCGCGGAACCGCGGAAACGACGCGGGCGGCACGTCGGTGTAGGCGACGGTGGAACCGGTCGACTGCTGCAACGTGGGGGCCGCCGACCAGTACGGGACCTGCGCCGGGGTGACGCCGGCCGCGGGCGGCGCCGGGGGCGCGGCGGCCGAGCGGAGCACGTGGCGGGGGCAGACGTCCTCGCGGTAGCTCCCCTCGCCGGCGGCGGCGCCGTCCCAGCAGCCCGGGTCGGAGCGGTCCTCGATGTCGACGACGTAGACCTCGCCGACCGAGGCGACGATGAAGGCGAAGGTGCCGTGCAGCACCTCCGCCTCGGGCGACGACGGCGGCTCGTCGAAGGCCACGCGGCCGACGACGACGTCCTGCGCCAGACCGGGGACGAACAGCTCCCAGCGCCACTCGAGCGGGTCGCGCAGCGACAGGTCGAGCGGCTCGAGGGTCTCGGCGTCGAGCACCGCCACGCCGCCGCTGCGGCCGTTGACGGCGTAGAGCCAGCGGCCGGGCTCGTCGCCGTCCGGTCCCCAGCCGGGGGGCTCGAGGTCGAGCGACAGGGCGGGGCCGGGGACGGCGGCCTGTCCGGTCACGGACAACGCGAACTCGTCGTCCCAGGTCAGCACGGCCAGACGCGACGCGGTACGGTCGCCGACCAGGACGCGGCGCCGGCCCGGGTCGACCAGCACGGACCACGGGGTCGGCAGGCCGTCCTGGGGCAGGCCCTCGGGATCGAGCAGCGGGAACGGCTCGAGCACCACCGGCTCGGCGACCACGGGCTCGTCGCCCAGGGTGACGAGCACCACCGCAGCGAGCGACGGCAGGGAGGCGACGACGTGGGTCGGGTCGAGGAACGACACGACGGCCGCCGGCGCGGGCAGATAGATGCGGTCCGCCTCCCGCGACCGCTGCGGCAAGACCCACTCGGGCCGCACCAGCGAGAGGTACGGACGCCCCTCCGGATTGCCCGGCTCGTCGCCGGGATTCGGGTCGCCGAGATTGGCCACCACCAGCGCCGACCCGTCGGGAGCGGCCGCCACGGAGTTGGGCAACGGGCCGACGGCGACGGGCGAATGGAGCGGCTCGCGCGGATCGAGATCGAGCATCCGGAGGGAGCGCAGGTTGACCGCCGCCAACTCGCCGCGCGTCGACTGGACGACGAACGCGAACAGCTCGCCGTCGCCCTCGCCCGCACAGCGCTCCGGGGGCGCGCCGGCCCAGGTGGTGCCGCGGTCCTCGGTCACGGCGCACAGCAGGGCCACGTCGAGGCCCCGATCGATGTTGCGCGTCGTGGTCTCGATCTCGGTGGAGTCGCAGCCGGCCGCCAGCGCCGCCAGCGCCGCCAGCGGGGCGACCCCACGGGGCACGCGACGACGCCGGGCACGCAGGTCAGTCATTGCTGCTGGGAATCTCCGGCATGCCGATGCTCAGCACCGACTGCCCGTAGTAGGAGCTTCGCGGATCGTAGTCGACGACCCACACCGTGGACTCGCCGAAATTCGCCAGGTAGGCCCGGTGCGCGTCGGGGTCGGGCACCACCACGTGCGGCCCGACGCCCGTCGGCAGCACCTGGACCACCGCCAGCAGCGCCGGGTCCACGACGAACAGCTGCTCGGCGTTGAAACAGACGGCCAGCACCAGGTAGCCGCCGTCGGGCAGCGGCTGGACCGCCAGCCGGGACGGTCCGGTGCCGAGCTCGATCGTCGCCAGCAGCGTGGACGCGGGGGACCCGTCGGCCCGCGGCGTCGAGTCGAAGACCACCACGCTCGGCGGCTCGCGGTTGGCCACGAAGGCCCGCGTGCCGTCCGGGCTGAACACCAGGGACCGGCAGTCCGCGCCGGGGTTGTTGGAGGTGACGGCAATCGCCGGGGCGGAGGACACCGCGGGGCCCTCGCCCGCATGCCGGCTCGCCATCGACACCGTGAACGGATAGAGGCGCGACGAGGCCCGGCTGACGACGTAGAGCCAATCGCTGGTCGGATGCCGGGCGAACCCGTTGACCCCCTCGGGGAACTGCGTCAGCACCCGGACGATCGTCGGCGCACGCCCCTCGGCCACGTCGAACAGGCCCACGTCGCCGGAGTCCACGTGACCGGTCAGCACCCAGTCCTCGAGCGCCAACAGGACGTAGGGCTCGGCGGGGACCCACAGTCCGCCGGTGCGGATGATCTCGTGGCGGCCGTCGCAACGCCGCGCCCCGGGCGACGGGTCGTCGAAGCAGGACAGCACCCGCCCCCCGTCCGCCGCCGCCTCGTCGACGTCGAGCCAGGTCAGCGAGGCGTTGCCGCGCACGGTCGCGTAGGCCCGCGCTCCGTCGGGCGCCATGACCAGGTCGGTGACCTGGGAGCCGATGATCGCGGCGCCGTTCGCCGCGAGGAACGGCGTCTCGTCGCGGGGCTGACGGCAACGGCCCGAGCACTCCGCGATGGCCGCGTCGACCCGCGCGAGGTCGACCGCCACGACCGTGCCCGCGTTGTACTTGAGGTCGAAGTTGGAGTTGGCGACCAGCAGGTAGCGGCCGCCGGCGGTGCGGGCCATCCCGGTCGGGAAGAAGAAGCGATCGGTGGGCGGATCGATGCCCTTCGAATCGAGACACCCGGCGAGCAGGCCGAGGACCGCGGGCAGGAGCCGCGCCGCCCGACCCGGCCCGCGCCGCCGGCACGGTCCGGCAGCCCGGTCGAACGCTCGAAAGGTCGTCCCCGTACGCATCGCGCGGGGACTCTACGCGAGGGCCTCGGGAGGGGCAAGGGGGATCGCGGTCAGGGCAATTGGGTGAAGACGCGCGTCGCCAGCCGCGTCACCTCGCCGCCCATCCAGCCGGCGGAGACGGCCAAGGCCACCGCGACGGCCAGCAGCTTGGGAACGAACGACAGCGCGGTGTCCTGGATCTGCGTCACCGCCTGCAGGAACGACACCAGCAGCCCCACGAACAGCGCGGCGGCCAGCACCGGCAACGACAGGACCAGCGCCAGCAGCAACGCCTCCTGTGCGACCTGGACCAGCATGCGCCCCCCCTTCCCGTCAGTTCTGGTTGAACGCGAACGGCAGCACGACGCGCGAGGTGGCCGTGGCGCGCGGGAACCGCCACTGCCGCACCCGGTTCGTGATGCAGGCCTCGAGCTCGCCGGTCAGGTAGTCCTGACTGGTCAGCGTCGCCTTGCGCACCGAGCCGTCCGGGGAGATCTCGATCGTCAGCCGGACCGACAGGTCGGCGACGAAGTCGCGGGCCCGCGCCTGGTTGTAGCAGTGCTGGATGCCGGACTGGCCGGCCTGGACCACGGGCAGGATCTGCTGCGCGGAGAGCGGCCGCGCCGCGCCGGCCGAGGTGCCGGCGGTCGTCGTGCCGGTGCCGGTGCGGATGCTGCCGCCGACCGGGTCGAGATCACGGCTGGGCACGAAGCCCGTCGTGCCGCCGCCCGTCGTGCCGCTCGCCGTCGTGCCGCCGCCCGAACTGCCGCCGCCCGTCGTGCGCTTCGTGCCGCCGCCGCTCGTCCCCGCGGTCCCGCCGGCCGCGGTCGTCGCACCCGGATTGACCGTCTCCTCGGCCACGATCGTGGGGTTGGTGAGCTGGATGGTCAGGGAGCCGCTGTGGAGCGTCGGCAGCGGGCCGCCGGCCGAGGCGACCTCCTCGACCGCCGGCAGGCCGGACGACGCCGGCCCCGGGGCGGCCGCGGACTCGTCGTCGCCGACGACGAGATACATCACGACCATCCCGAGCGCGAAGGCCACGACGGCCACGATGACGTGGACCAGCCAGCGCTGCAGCGGCGAGGGCGGCGGCGCCAGCGATTGGACGGCCGCCCGCTGCAGCGGCGGCAGCTCGAAAATCGACTCGCGCCCGGCGCCCCCCGGCGCGCCGCCGCCGATCTTGACCGCGAACTCGGCGAGGTAGTCGAGGTCGCGGAGCTGTCCCAACGGCCGCCACTCGTCGAACCCCTCGCGCCACATCAGGGTGTTGACGTTCACCTCGCCGTTGTCGATGTGCCGCCGGATCGCCTCCTCGCTCATCGGTCCCATCGGCTGGTTGCGGATCGAGACGTGCCAGCGGGCGAGCTTGCGGCTCACCTCCTGGGCGGCGGTGCTCTTGGCCGCCTCGCCGACGAACGGATTGGCGATGATGTGCGTGGCGTCCGCCTCACCCTCGCCGGAGTCGGGCGGCGGAGCAGGCGCGGGCGACGCCGGCGGCGCCGCGGCGGCCGGAACCGCCTCCCGCCCGGCGAAGGCCTGCTGGAACCGCTCGCCGAGCGG
>CAZMRP010000176.1:0-8615 GCA_964568275.1 uncultured Myxococcales bacterium | reverse complement strand
GCAGCCCGCAGCCCCGCTTCGACGAGGAGCCCAACCCGCCCCTCGCCCAGGCCGGCGATCGCGGCGTGTTCACCCTGCAGGTCGCCTCGTTCGCGCTGCAGGACGAAGCGGTGGCCTACATGAACATGCTGCGGCAGCGCGGCCACGAGTCGTTCATCGTGCGCGCGGACTGCGGCGAGCGCGGCCTGCTGTACCGCGTCCGCGTCGGACCGTTCGACTCGCAGGCCGACGCCGAGCGCTATCGACGGAAGTTCGAGCGCACGGAGCGGATCCCGACCTTCGTCGTGCGCCGGACGCGTCCCGAGCCGACCGCCCTCCCCGGCACCCTCTGAGCCGACCCTCGACTTCCACTTCCGCAAAACAGCTCCGCGGACGCTCTCCTCGCGCCACTGCAAGATCGGGGATTGCAGCCTTGCAGCAAAATGCCACACTCGACTGGACGCCCGAACAGCAGACGACCGCTCGGAGCAGAACCGACGGCCTGCAACATTGCATACTTTCAATACCTTGACGGATCCACATCGGGAGAACGACGACCGTGGCGAAGTGCCATTTGGTTTGGCACGGCCGTAGCATTACGGTGCTTCCGAGAAAACGATTCGGAAGGCTCGCGCTTCGATGGTCTCCCCCCCCAGCCTTGTGCGAGCCTTCCGTCGATGGTCCGGGCGGCGGCAAGGTTCCCCCCACTTGTCGTCGCCCGGCCTTTTTTTTGCCCCGCGATTCCCCGCCGACGAGCCAGTGCCACCGAACTGACGAACAACCCGAGATTCCATCAGTTTCAGTTGATGTCCGGGGAGGGTGCGTCGTCAACCGCCGAGCAGATCGCGAACCTTGCCCGCCCACTCGCGCAGCTCGTCCCCCTCGGCGCGAACCTCGAGCTCCTTGACGCGCAGCAGGAGCAGCGCCTTGCGTTGGACCAGGTGCCCGGCGAGGTACTGGTGCAGGCGGCGCAGCACGTCGAGCAGCACGACCTCGTCCGGGTGCACGAGGGCCTGCCCCAGCACCTCGGGGTCGTCCGGCAGCTCGCCGTGCTCCGCACGAAAGGCATCGACGGCCGCGACGACCGCCTCGGGGTTGGCCGCGTCGAGGATCCTGCGCAGGGCCTGCTGGCGTGCGGGCAGCCCGCCGGAGACCTCGAGCCCCGCGCCGCGCGCGACCCCCTTGACCAGCTTCCCCGCCTCGCCCCGCTCGAACAGCCGCGACAGGTCGGCCTTGTAGCGGCCGAGGCCGGTGACGGACCCGGCCTTGCCGCGGCGCGGCTCGCGGCGCAGGTCGCCGTCGACGTGGGCGCTCTTGCTGCGCTTCTTGTCGATCTCGCTCCAGGAGACGTCGCGGTCCCGGCTGCTGCGCCGCTCGCGGCGGTCGCGCTCGTCGTCCATCACTTCCCCTCCCCCGCCGCCGGGTTCGGCGCCGGAGGCGGCACGGTCTTGCCGGTGCGGGCGAACAGCAGCGCGGGCACGGCGAGCTGGGCGGCGACGTAGCAGGCGAAGATGCCGAGGGAGATCGAGAAGCCGAGGCTCCACATGCCGACGTGGTCGGAGATCATCAGGAAGCCGAAGCCGATGATCGTGGTCAGCGCGCAGAGCATCACGCCGGCCGAGGTGCTGGCGAAGCCCTCCACGCCGTCCGGGTCCTCGCGGTAGCGGTGGACGAGGTACACGCCGTAGTCGACGCCGGTGCAGATCAGCACCGGCAGGGCCATCACGTTGACGAAGTTGAACGGCCAACCGAGCAGCCACTGGACGCCGACGACGAGCATGGTGCCGACGAGCAGCGGGACGAGGGTGACCAGCACGTGCCAGACGTTGCGCAGGTAGACGATCAGCGAGAGCAGCACGGCGAGGAAGGCGTAGATCGTGGCCGAGCGGAAGCTGCTCTCGATTTCCATGGCGTTGGCGAGGTGGGTCGTCGGGAAGCCGGTCGCGCCGGGGTCGATCCGCTGCAGGTCGGAGACGAGGCAGGGCAGGAAGGCGCGGTCGCCGATGTTCCCGGTCGGGTAGACGTAGGCCGCGTGGGCCTGGCCGTCGCGGGAACGGAAGCGGACCGCGATGTCGTCGGGCAGCGCGCGGACCTGGAGCGGATCGATGTCGAGGCCGGCGAGGACGAGGCTCAGGCCGTCGTCGAGCTGTCCGAGCAGCCAGGCCTGGAAGCCCTGCAACGCCTCGCGCACCGCCGCGGGGTCCCCGCCGCGGATCCGGCCGGCGAGCCGCTCCGCCGCCTCGGCCAGGCCGGAGATCGCCGCCGTCAGCGGCGAGTCGGGCCGGCTCCCCTTGAAGTCGAAGGCGATATTCCCCGCCTCGTCGGCGATCGTCTCGAGCGCCTCGGCGATCCTGTCCGGCTCGACGACCGGCGGGTTCGCCGCGGCCGCCGCGGCCTCGGCGCGGATCTTCTCCAGGAACGGCCGGTGACGCCGGAGCGCCGTCACCGCCTCGACCTTCTCCGGCGACATCTCCGGCAACAGCCGCTCGTACCGCCCGGACCACTCGACCCGCGCCACCACCGGACGCTGCGCGGCGCACTCGTCGCCGTCCTGCTTCCCTGCGCCGTGGGCCAGCTCCTCCAGCCGCCCCACCCGCTCGCGAAGCTCGGCCGCCGTGGAGCCGGTGACGATCACCGTGTCGGCGGAGTAGTCGGTGTGGGCCAGCGCGCGGATCCCGACCACCGACTCGGCGTTGCGCTGGAGCAGGTTGTTGGCGTCCCAGTCGAGGCGGGCGTCCTTGAGGGCGAAGCCGCCGAAGGCGATGACGAGCACGGTCAGCGAGAGGATCACCGCGCGCGCCAGGCGCCCGCGGGAGAGCCCCTGGAGCCCCTTCTGCATCTGCAGGCCGAAGCGGCGCGGCTTGTGGAACAGGAACAGCAGCACCGGCATCAGCACCATCGTGCCGAGGAAGATCATCCAGATCGCCATCGCGACGATCTGGCCCAGCTCCGCGAAGCCGAGGAACTCGGTGAGCCCCACGCCGACGAAGGCCAGCGTGGTCATCACGGCGGCGGTCAGCACCGCGCTGCCGGTCTGGCCCAGCATCGCAGCCGCGGCGTCGACCTCGCTCTTCCCCGCCAGCCGTTCGTCGTTGTAGCGCTGGTAGAGCTGGACGGCGTAGTCGACCCCCAACCCGAGCAGCACGCCGCCGAAGTAGGCGGAGATGAGGGTCAGTCGGCCGATGGTGACCGAGACCAGCCCGAGGGTCCAGAAGATCGAGAACAGCAGCGGGACGAGCAGCAGGATCGGGGTCCGGAACGAGCGGTAGTACAGCAGCAGCAGCAGGAAGATCGACGCGCCGGCGAACACCGTGACGCGGAATGCGTCGCGGCCGACCATCGTCATCTCGTCGGTGACGACCGCGGGGTTGCCGGTGACCAGCGCCCGCACCGGGTGGCCGGTCTCCCGGGCCACCCGCGCGGCCTCGCCGTGCGCCACGGTGCGCACCGCCGTGACGAAGCAACGATTGACCGACTCGTCCTCCGAGTCGCTGATCGGCCGCACGAACAGCAGCATCCGGATCGGCTGCTCGCCCTGCGACAGGTAGCCCTGTTCGTCGACCCCCCGGCGGTCCTCGGCGGTGAGCTGCGGCGCCGCCGACTCGCCGAGCCGCTCCTGCGGATAGGGCTCGTCGAACCACCGCTCGAGGCGCCCGAGGGCCCCGGACAGCTGCGCCACCGACTCGGCGTCCTTCGCCTCGTCGGTGCCCGCGGCGGCCTGGCCCTTGGAGAAGCCGTCGACGATCCCGTCCAGCGCGTCCTGCAGGCTGGTCAGCGGCGGGAGGGCCGACTGCCCGGCGCGGTCCACCGCCGCGAGCCCCTCGCCGATCTGCTGCAGGTCCGGGAGGCCGAGGTAGTAGATCCCCTTCTGCTCGAACTGCTTGAGGTCGACCCGGTGGAACACGTCGCGGACCTGCAGCTTGGCGAAGCGCGGGTCGGCGCAGACGTCGTCGCCGGGCCGGACGTCGGGAGGCGGGTCGGCCTTGAGCTTGGCGGCGATGGCGTCGACGGTGGCGTGCAACGCCGCCCGGTCGTCGCCCTCGAGCACCACGGTGGCGAGGAACGGCGTGCCGAACTTGCCGACCACCTCGTCGAACCGCTTGCGCGCCGGAACCTCGGGGTCCTGCAGCGCGCCGCGGTTGACGCGGATGTGCGTGACCAGGTCGGGACCGCGCAGCGCGGCCAGGGCCGTGGCCAGCAGCGCCGCGGCGAGCACCCACCAGCGCCGGCGATACAGGAAGCCGGCCAGCCAGCGGCCGAGCCGCTCCGCCCGCCGCTCGGATCTGGCCCCCGCCCCGTTCTTGTGGGTCTCCTCGACTGCCATCGCGAGCCTCTTCCCCAACCCCCGAGCGGCCGTCCGCCCTCGACTCCCTCGGTCGCCTCGCCCCGCGCGACGCGCTCGACGCCCCTAGAACCGGACGCGCGAGCGCAAGAATGCCATGGAATCGCCCGCCGCGGGCTGCCCGAATTTCGACTTGTCGTCGCCGAGCAGGATCAACGCCCCGCCCTCGAGCTCCATCGAGCTCCAGGGGTTCCAGTTGAGCAGCGGGTAGATCACGCCGCCCGGGTGGTCGAAGTCGAGCGAGGCGATGCCGAACACGCGCAGCAGCAGCTTGGAGTTGAAGAACTTGAAGTCGAGGCCGGCCACGAGGTAGTCGCCCACCAGCTGCGGACCCAGCTCGTCGACCATCCCGTGCACGACCATGAACAGCCCGAAGATGTCGCGGGTGAAGGTGTAGTCGAACCCGAGCGTGGCCTTGAAGAACGGTCGGCCGTCCACCACGTGGCCCTGGATGTCCGGGCCGAACGCGTCGGGGATGTCGGCCGTGTACCACAGCTCCTCGGGCCAGACGACCGCCCCCTCGAGCCGGAAGCCCGCGTCGTCGAGGAAGCCGATCTGACCCGCCATGTCGAAACCGAAGACGTGCACCGCCGGATACCGGAGGCCGACCTTGGTGTTGATGCAACCGCCCATCCCCGTCACCGGCGTGCCGTCGCAGTAGGTCCCGGGGACGATCGTGGGGAACGAGTTGACCGGGACCGGGAAGTCGTCGAAGCCGCGGTAGTACGACAGCGACCAGTCGCTCTCGTCGGTGCGCCAGGAGATGCGCCCGCCGACCTGGACGTTCTCGAGGGCCACGTCGGGCGGCGAGGCCACCGCGTTGATGTCGAAGCGATAGCCCATCGCCTCCATCATGTCGCGGTTGGCGAGCAGCGCGGCCTCGGCCGCGTCCTCCACGAGGTTGACCTCGGCGTGCGGGTCGGCGATGGCCGCCGGCGCCGAGCGCGGCAGGCGGGCCGGCCGGAAGACCGGAACCACCACCGCCTCGAGCATCAGCTCGCCCTCGGGGCTCGACCACATCAGGCGCACCATCTCGTTGGCCTGCGTGATGCCGAAACGCGTCGGGTCGTACATGTCGTCGGGGTTGAGGTTGTTCGTCGGGCGGAAGCGGTCCGCCGCGCCCCAGGTCACGATCTGCCGCCCGAAGACGACGTCGAAGCCGTCGAAGATGTCGCGGATCGACACGTACGCCGCGTCCGATTCGAGCCAGAACGCGTCGAGCTGCAGGGCGTTGGTCAGGTCCTCGAGCGGGTGGTCGGCGCTGGCGAAAGCCAGACCGTCGAAGTTCACGCGCAGGTCCAGCTCGTAGCGGATGTGCGGGTTGAGCCGCTGCTTCACGCCGAGCTCGGCGATGTTCAGGTTCCAGACCAGGTCTCCCTGCTCGTCGCCCATCACCGCGGCACGGAAGTCGGTGGCCACCTGGCCGTAGAACGTGGGGTCGTCGGCGAGGGCCGTCGCGCCGAGCGACAGCACGCCGAGGGCGGCCAGCGCGGAGGCGCCACGACCGGCGAGCCACCCCCGAGCCTTCCCGCGAACGCCCCCGCTGCGGCTGATTCGTGCCTCCACGACTCGCAACCCTCCTCCTGAGACGTCGTGCGATTCCGCACAGTTCGTGCATCGACCGTCCGTCTCGGTCGCGAAAACTGGCACACGCACCGGGGCGCGGTCAACCACGGCGGAGAGCGACCTCGCGCGGAGCGAAGGGGACGCGGGCAGATGGCGAGCGGCCGGAGGACCGAGCAGGCGGTGCCGAGGCGCGGAGTGGGGACGGACTACTCGCCGAGCATCAGCGAGCGTTTGGTGAACATGCGGTCTTCGAGGCCGGAGTTGACCGTGTAGTCGGAGATCGCCACCTCGGTCACGCGGTTGGCGCGCGCGTTGGTGATCTTCACGCTGGTGAGGCCGTTGTAGCCGTTGCTGTTGACGAAGTCGCCGCGCTCCATCGTCTTGGCCAACTCGCCGTCCATGTAGTACTCGATCTTGGTCCCGTACATGCGGGAGCGGTCGCACCAGATGATCATCTTCGAGTACGGCGAGACGTCGCCGGTATTGGGGACGAGCTGCAACTTGTAGAACTCGTCGGTGGTCTCGAGCAAGGTGGTGGTCCAGCCGTCGCTGATGCCGACGAGGGAGGCGTCGGCGGCGGCATAGTCGGTGCCGGCCAGGCCCTGGGCGCGGGCGGAGGCCGCGACCAGCCGCACGGCGCGGTCCTCGGGGTTGTAGATGTACATCGTCCGCGCGCCGAGCTGCAGGATCGCCATCCCGGCGATCTCGCCCGGCGCCGTGACGCGCACCAGCAGCTTGTCGTCGCCCTTGGCGTAGACCTGCATCTGGATCGTCCGCGTCGTCGTGCCACCCTCGATCAGCTTGAGCGTCATCTTGTAGGAGATGTCGTCGTACGGGAACTCGCTGCGCTCCATCGAGCGCACGATCTGCGACACGTCGGTCGTCTGCTGCGCCACCGCCACCCCCACGCCGACGACCAGCAGGCCCGGAACCAGCGAACGAAGCACGAAACGAAACATCTCGAACCCTCCTTCACCCCACCCGGCCCGTCATCGATTCGTCATCGACGAGCGGCGGCGTCGGCACTTCGACGCCCCCGCCGCCCTCGCATTCTATGCGCCGACGCTCGGACCGCAAGAATCAACACCGGGAAAACGCTGCGGAATGTGCGATTCCGCACGCGCCGTCCGGAGGTCAGTCGAGCCGTTCGCGGACCAGCGTGGGATAGGCGCGGCGGCCGTAGTCGTGGAAGACCTCCGCAACCTCCTCGGCCGTCCGCGCCTCGAACGCCTCCTCGACGAGGCGCCGGACCTCGTCGAGTCGGATCGAGCGAACGACGGCCTTTGCGAGCGGGACGGAGGCGGGAGCGACGGAGATGTGGTCGATGTCGAGCCCGACGAGCAGCGGGAGGGCGACCGGGTCCTCGGCCATCGCGCCGCACATCGAGACGGGCAGCCCGGCCGCCTGGCCGGAGCGCACGGCCTGCCGCATCAGGCGGACCACGGCCGGATGGAACGGCTGGTACAGGTGTGCCACGCGTTCGTTGCCGCGGTCGATGGCGAGCGCGTACTGGACGAGGTCGTTGGTGCCGATGGAGAAGAAGGCGGCGTAGCGGGCGAGGAGGTCGGCGACGACGACGGCGGACGGGACCTCGATCATGCAGCCGACGGGCAGTTCGTCGGGGCACGGCAGGCCGTCCCGGCGCAGGCCGTCCCGGGCCTCGGCGACGACGTCGAGCGCCTCGCGGAAGTCGCCCACGCCGCAGACCATCGGGAACATCACGCGGACGTTGCCGGAGGAGGCGGCGGCGCGCAGCATGGCGCGGAGCTGTGCGCGGAACACGTCGCGCTCGCGCAGGCCGAGGCGCAGGGCGCGCAGGCCGAGCGCCGGGTTGAGCTCGCCGGCGGTCTGGGGCCGGGTGGCGAACTTGTCGCCGCCGAGATCGAAGGTGCGGAGCGTGACGGGGCGCGGCGCCATCCGCGAGGCCACCCGCTCGTAGACCCGCAGCTGCTCCTCCTCGGAGGGCGGGTGCGGACGGCCCACGTAGAGGAACTCGGTGCGATACAGGCCGATCCCTTCGGCGCCGCCGTGCAGCGCGGCGTCGACCTCGTCGGGAAACTCGATGTTGGCCAGCAGCGCGATGCGGCGTCCGTCGCGCGTCTCGGCCGGCCGCTCCCCCTCGTCGCGCAGCGTCCGCTGCAGGTCGCCGAGCCGCCGGGCTCGTTCGCGGAACGCGGGCAGTTCGGCGGCGGGCGGCGCCACCACCACCTCGCCCCGCGCGCCGTCGACCGCCACCATCACCCCTTCGGCGACGCAGCCCACGAGGTCGGCGACGCCGACGACGGCGGGCAGGCCGAGGGCGCGCGCGAGGATCGCGGTGTGCGAAGTGCGCGACCCGGTCTCGGTGACGACGGCGGCCACCGCGTCGTGCACCAGGTGGCTCATGTCGACCGGCGACAGCTCGTGGGCCACGATCACGGCGCCCGGCGCGAGGTCGGCGGCGGGGTCGGTCTGGAGCCCGGCGAGGTTGCGCACGATGCGCTCGGCGGCGAACAGCACGTCGTCCCGGCGCTCGCGGAAGAACTCGTCGCCGCTCGCCTCGAGCGCCGCGCGGATCGACTCGGCGACCTGCCGCACGGCCCACTCGGCGTTGGCGCGCTCCTCGCGCACCGTCCGCTCGGCCGCCCGCTCCAGCGCCTGGTCCTCGAGCAGCTGCAGGTGGGCCTCCATCATCTGCGCCAGCTCGAGGAGGCGGCGCGCGGCGCGCACGCGGTCGCGGACCCGCGCG
>CAZMRP010000175.1:0-8639 GCA_964568275.1 uncultured Myxococcales bacterium | reverse complement strand
CGACGAGGAACGGCAGCAGCCGGAGCCGCCACTCCGCCCAGCCGAACGGCCCCCACAGGTCGAAGCCCACCAGGCCGGCGGCCAGCAGGCAGCCCACCGCGGCGCGCCACCACGGCGCGGCCAGCGCCGCACCGATCGGCGAGGCGCGCAGCGGCTCGTCGATCCGCCGCCACCACCGGCGCAGGAAGCTCCTCAAATCAGGCAGTCGGCCCAGCCGCTCGCGGTGTTGTTCCCCTCGAGGCACTCGGCGACGACGCCGTCCGGGTCGGAGACCGCCTCGAACACGCCGTCCGCCTGCACCGGCGCCAGGCACTCGACCTCGGCGCACAACCCGGGCGGCACCGGGTCGGGAGTGACCAGCCGGCACAGCTCCTCGCCGCCCTCCTGGCGGAAGATCACGGTCACGCCGGAATCGATGAGCGCGCCGCCGCGGTTGCAGACCTCGGCCCGGATGCGGGTGTCGGGGCCCTCGCAGACCGCCTGCAGCCGGCCGACGGTGAAGTCCGGCCCCGGCACGTCGGTCAGCTCGCCCTGCACGTTCTGGCGGAAGTTGTTGAGGCCGGTCACCTCCCAGTTGCGGCGCCAGGCGCTGGTGCGCGGGATCGAGCCGTCGTCCTCGACGTTGGTGACGCTGTACGCGTGCTGGTTCCAGATCGCGCGCGAGGAGGCCCAGCGGTCCCGGGCGTCGCGGTAGATCCGCAGCTGCGGGGTGCAGTCCAGGTGCCGGGCGCGGCAGACATTGCCGGTCCCGGGGGTCCCGGCCAGCGGCGCCGTGCAGCCGAAGGTCGCCCCGCACTCGGCGTCGTCCGCGCAACGGCACAACCCCTCGTCGCACGTCCCGCCGGGACAGTCCGCGGCGGCGTCGCAGCGCAGCCCGGCGAACAGGTCGTCCCAGGCCGGGCAGTAGCTCGGCGCGCAGGGGCCGCTCATCCCCATCACCATCTCGGCGGCGTAGTCGTTGTCGACGTCCGCGACGATCGGGTTCTCCTGCCAGGTGCTGGAGAAACGCGCCTGGGAGAACAGCACCGTCCCGGTCGTCCCGTCGTAGACCCGCACGTAGCACTCGTCGCCGTAGACCACCTCGGCCATCCCGTCCCCGTTGAAGTCGAAGACGCTGGAGCCGGTGCGCGCCGACGACAGGTCCTGCGACGGCTGCTGCCACAGCAGCCCGCCGGCCGCGAAGTCGTAGACCACGTAGTGCGAGCCGAAGGCGGCGCCGGCCTCCGGGACCCCGTCGCCGTCGTAGTCGGCGATCGTCGGCGGCCCGCCGCCGCGCGAGGGCGCCGTGTAGCCGCCCAGTACCGTGCCGCCGATGCTGAGCAGCGTGAGCTGCTGGTTGTAGATCGACACGACCTCCGGGCGCCCCGGCCCGTCGCCCGCCCCCGCGGGGAAGTCGCCGAAGTCGGCCACCGCCGTCCACCCCTCCTGCCCCGGACCGGTCCAGTACGGCTCGAGCACGAAGGCGCGGGTCGCGACGTCCCAGCCCCAGGTGCCCGACCCCGCCACCAGCTCGGGCACGCCGTCCAGGTCCACGTCCGCCACCACCGACGGGTAGCCGGTGGAGCGCACCGGCCAGCCGGGCACGCTGGACAGGCGCAGCCCCTCCGCGTCCCACACCCCGCCCTCGAAGATCACCTCGGCCCGTCCGTCGTCGTCGAGGTCGGCGAGCGTCACGCCGCTCCACAGGCACTGGTCGGAGCCGTGCAGATCGGGAGTGCCGTCGGCCAGGTGGCTCTGCCAGACGCGGGACAGCCGACCCTCCGTCGGGTTCCAGCGGAACGCGAGCAGCCCGCCGACGGCGCCGGCCGCGACCACCTCCACCGCGGTGTCGCCGTCGAGGTCGCCCACGGCGGGGGTGACCGGCGAATTCAACCGATCGGCCTCGTCGGTGGCCGCCGCCAGCTCGCGGCACGTCGCACCGTCGATCACCCGCAGCGTCCCCGCCGCGCCGCAGCCCCGCGGCGGCGCCTCGTAGTACGTGGCGTCGGAGATGAAGATCACGCTCGGCCGCGTCGGCACGTCGGGGGCCGTGCTGATCCCGAGGTCGGCCACCAGCGGCGTGTGCAGGACGCGGTTGAAGGTCGGCACCGGGTCGTCCGCCGGCGGACCGTCCCAGGTGCACTGCAGGCTCGGGCGCACCGGGCCGGGGACCGCCGCGCGCACGCAGGCCGGGTCGAACGCGCCCGCCTCCCACGGCACGCAGAAGCCGCCGGCGCAACGCATGTCGTCCTGGCACTCGGCCCCCGGCGCGCACGGGATCCCGGTGCCGCCGTCGTCGGCGTCGCCGTCCGCGCCCGTCCCGTCGTCGTCGCCGTCCGCGTCGCCGTCCGCGCCGTCGAGCGTCTCGCCGTCGCCGACGTCTCCCGATGGGACGCAGCGGCGGTCGAGGCAGATCCAGCCCGCGGGACACTGTTCCGACGTCGTGCAGCCGGTCGTGCCGCTGTCGTCGCCGCAGCCCGCCGCCGACGCGAGCGCCGCCAGCACCATCCCGAGCCACCCAGCCCGTGCAGACCTCGTCATGCCTTCCTCCCGTCCGGCGCCGGCCGTCGCCACGCCGCCCGGCAAGTCTACACCGTCGTCACGGCTCGGGCTCGAACACCGGCTCGCCCGCCGGCCAGCGCCCGCCGCGCCCCTGGAAGTTGCGGCCCCGGCCGCCGCCCTTGGCGCCCAGCCGCTCCCGCAGCCGGACGCCGATCGCCGACACGTCCTCCGGACCGCTCGACCCGGCCTGCACCAGCAGGCAGGCCTGCGGCGGGTCGCCGTCCTCGCCGACCAGCGCCACCACGACCTCGGGACGCCGCTCCAGCACCGCACCCGCCACCGCCTTCAGCAGCTCCGGCCCGGCACCGGCCAGGAACCGGCCGAGCCGCGGGCCCGGCTCCGCCGCCAGCTCGGCCCCCAACCGGTCCGCCTGCTCCGCCTCCAGCTCGCGCACCCGCCGCGCCAGGCGCTGCCGCTCGGCCTGCCACTTCTCGACGACCCGCCCCAGCTCTTCGGGGCCGGTTCCGAGACGCTCCTTCAGCTCGTCCTCGAGCGCCAGGGTCTCGTGCAGCCGGCGGAAGACGCGGTTGCCGGCCAGGAAGCGCACGCGGACGCCGCCGCGGGCCGATGCGGCATCGAGCAGATGGACGAGCTGCAGCTCGCCGAGCCGCGCGACGTGGGTGCCGCCGCAGGTGTTGAGGTCGAGGCCCACGATCTCCACGAGCCGCACGGGGCCGGTGTGGCCGTCGGGCAGGCCGCGGCTGCGCACCGGCAGCTCCGCCAGCGCCTCGGGCTCGACCCACCGCGTGCGCACCGGCGGGTCGCGACGGACCTCCGCGTTCAGCTCCGCCTCCCACGCGCGTAGCGTTTCCCGCGACGGCAAGTTGCCGGTGATTTCGATGGCGGCGTAGGCGTCACCCAGATGGAAGGCGGTCGTCCTTCGCCCGTGGCGTTCGAGCAGCATCGCGGTCAGCACGTGCTGCGCGGTGTGCTGCTGCGAATGGTCCGCGCGGCGCTCGACGTCGAGCACCGCCACGACGTCGCGACCAGCCTCCACCGGTCGTTCCAGGAAGTGCAGCACCTCGCCGCCGCGGCTCTGCACGTCGAGGACCGGCACGCCGTCGATCGAGCCGTGGTCGGCGGGCTGTCCCCCGCCCTCGGGGTAGAACGGGGTCGCCTCGAGCCGCACCCACGGCCGCCCGTCGAGCGCACCGGCCTCGACGACGCGGGTCTCGACGCGCGCCGTCGCCAGAGCCTCGTCGTACAGCCGGCGGTCGGACATCGGCGCCTACTCCTCGGGGAGCGCAAGGCCGAGGCGTCGGCGAAGGCGGAAGAAGGCATCGGAGACGCCGAACACCAGCAGCTCGTCGATCCGGCGCGCCTCGGACAGGTCGGGGGCGAAGGCGGGAGTGCGCGCCACGGTCTTGGCGGCGGTGGGCAGGTCGCCGCACAGCAGCAGGCCGGCGCGGTCGCCGGTGAGACCGATCGCGCGCAGCCAGCCGGCGAGGTTGCGGGAACCGCGATCGGCCAGGCGACGGGCCGCCTCGCGCAGCAGCTCCAGCTCCAGCGGCTGGAGCGCATTCTGGATCCGCTTCGCCGACTGCTGGACCTCGGCCGTACGCTCGACCTCGGCGCCCGGATTCCCCACCAAGAGCGCCCCGTCGACCCACGCGGTGAGCAGCGGGCCGAACGCCTTGCGCGCGGCGGCGGCGGCGGCGGCCAACAGGTAGGCGACGCCGTGCTCGCGACGGTAGGCGGCGAGGTGCCGGGCGGCGACGAAGCGCAGCTCGGCAGGGGTGAGGCCGGCGAGGAAGTCCTGGCCGGCCACGGAGGCGGCGGGCTCGGTCCCGGCCACGATCAGCCCGCCCTGCTGGTGCGGCACGACGTACAGCTCGGGCGTCGCGACCTCCAGCGCCTGGCCGGCGGCGCGCAACGCCTTGGCCAGCGCCAGCGGACTGGTCTGGACGTCGTGCTGGTCCTTCTTGCGCAGCCCGACCGCCTTCTGCGCCTGGGCGAAGGCACGGATGGCGGCCGGCGCCGTGGCCGCCAGCAGCTGCGACAGGTCGCGGTCCTGCTCCGGGTGGTACAGGTCGTCGCGCCAGGTCTCGACGTCGACGGAGCCGACGGCGGCGAGCGAACCCTTGGGCCGGTACTGCTCGTAGAACTGCTTCTCGGTGGGGTCGGCGCGGTCGAGCTGCACCAGCGCGGCGCAGACGCACCACACCTCGTCGGCCCGGCCGGCGTCGCGCAGCACGGCGCGCATGGCGTGATAGGAGTCGATGCGCTTGGGGTCGGCGCGCAGCAGGCGCTGGTGCTCGCGCACCGCGTCGCTCCACCGGCCGGGGATCGCGGCGTACAGCCGCGCCAGCAGGTCGCGGCGGGCGATGTTCTCCGGCGCCAGCTCCAGCGCGCGGGCGTAGTAGTCGGCGGCCTTGGGGAGGTCCTCGAGCGTCCCGTGGGCCAGCTCGCCGAGCTTGACCAGCAGCGGCTCGCGACCTTCCGCGACGCCGCGGGAGGCAAGCCGCTCGAGCTGCCGCTGCCAGCTCCGTTCGAGGCCCGCCCAGTCGCGGGCCGCCACGTGGATCCGCTCGAGCGCGGCGAGGCTTTCCGCGTCCTGGGGATCCTCGTCGAGCACGCGTTCGAACTCCGCCGCCGCCTTCTGCTCGTCCTGGACCTGGTCGCGGTAGGTCGTGGCGAGGAAGTAGCGCCAGGTGGCGCGCTTCCCCGCGTCGGACTCGTGGGCCAGCAGCCCCTCGCAGGCCGCGATCGCCTCGCCCCACAGCTTCCCCTCCCGACAGGCCTGGAGCAGCTTGAGGTGCGCCGTGCGGTTCTCGGGGTCGGTGGCCAGCGCCTCCTCGTAGAGCAGGCAGGCCCGCGGCACGTCCTTGAGCTGCACGAGGGCGACGTCGCCCGCCTCGAGCAGGTTGCGGATCCGCTCGTCGCCGACGACCGCCCCGGCAAGCCGTCGGTGCGCCTCGACCCGCGCCGGGTGGTCCTTCACACGGGTGTGCAGCTCGACCAGCCCCTCGAGGGCGCCGCGGTGCTCGGGGTCGAGCCCCAAGGCCTTCTCGAACAGGTTGCGGGCCAGACGCGGGTCGTCCTGAGCGGTCTTGATCCGGCCCATCCGCGCGTAGAGCGTGGCCCGGTCGTCGGTGGAGAGCTGCCGTTCGAACTGGAACAGCACGGCGCGGAACAGCTTGAGCGCCCCGTCGAGGTCGCCGGAAGCCGCCGCGGCCTCGGCCAACGCCCGCGCGGCCTCGGGCGAGTCGGCCGGCGGCGGCATCGCGATCGAGGCGGAGGACGGCGCGAGGAACGCCGAGGCCGACGACGCGGGCGGCTCCGACGACGACGACGAACTCGGCCCGGGCGACGACCCGCTCGCCGCCGGCTCGAACGTCGGCTCGAGCATCACCGGCTCGAAGGACGGGGCGGCGGCCGGCGGCGAGAACGCCGGGGGCGGCGTCGAGTCGCGCACCTCGATCAGGGGCGCCCCGTCCTCCGGGCAGCGCCCGTCGTCCGGGGTCTCGTCGTAGCGTCGCTGGCAGCTCGGACAGATCGCTGGCACGCCGCGGACTCTAACAGCCCGCCCGACCCCGCTCAAGGCGCGCCTACGGCCGTTCGATGGTCACCATCGGAGCGAGCAGCGTGCCGTGGGTCACCTCGAGCGTGATCGCAGGGTCGGTGGTGGAGACGACGCGGTTCACCGCGCGGACGCCGCACGACGTGTGGTCGTTCTCGGTCGTCCACAGCGCGGTCAGCTCGGCCGGGATCACGAGAGGCGACTCGGTGAGCCCCCGGCACGAGACGGCGAAGTCGCGGTCGTCCGCCAGGTTGGTCCGGAACTCGACGGAGACGTCCGACACGTCGGCCGCGGTCCAGGCCACGGTCCAGGGGAGGCAGGCGGTGAGCGTTTCGCCGTCGGTCGGCGCGGCGACTGCCGGCAACTCCGGCACCGCGGTCGTGAGCTCGAAGGCGGGCACGTCGGCGCCACCCGTGGACCAGACGCGGACCGTCGTGCCGGCCGGCGCGGACGACACCGGCCCGCCGGTCGTCGGCCGGTAACAGGGGACCAGACTGTCGACGGGCCCCACCGTCAGCGTCGTCTCGCCGATCTCCACGGTGACGTCGCCGGTGTCGAGGTTCGCACCGGTGGGGAGCGACTCCACCGGCAACCATTCGAGCACGCGGCAGGCATCCGCCTGGCCGCGGCGCGTGGCCCACTCGAAGGGCGGCTCGTAGCGGCAGATGGCGGTGGAGACCCCCGCCCCGTACCCCGAGTCCTGGATGTCGACGGTGATCGTCATCGGCTGCTCGTGCGTGAGCGTCACGTCCTCGGGGGTGACGTCCGGGCAGGTGAAGGAGTCACCCTCCTCGGCGACATCCTCCGCGAGGTCGCCGGCGTCATCGGGGACCTCGACGTCCTCCGGGGTCGCGGTGTCCTCGCGAGCGACGTCGTCGGTGCCGCCGTCGTCCATCGTACTGGCGGTATCGTCGTCGCAGGCGCCCGTGGCGAGCGCCACGACCAGAGCCGTCAGGATGAACGTTCTCATGCCCCTCACCTCCCGGCCGTGCTCAGGGCGCGGCGACCGTCGCCAGGGCCAACCCCGCCGCGTCGACCCGGCGGACGAGCAGCTTCACCGGCAGCTCGCCGCCGGTGCTGACCACCCGCTCCACACCGACGCCGATCTGGGCCTTCTCCAGACCAGCCGGCCAGACGGCGGTCAGTTCCGGCGGCACGCTCAGGCTCGTGCCGGAGAGTCCGCGGCACGACGCGACCAGGCCGGTTCCGTCGAGCAGGGCACGAACCTCGACGAAGGCGTCGTGGTCGGGGCCGGTCCATTCGACGGTCCAAGGTTCCCCGGCCCGTATCGCGCGTCCCTCGGCCGGCCCGCCAACGTTCGGGCCGTCGGGCACCACGATCCGCAGATCGAACGTCGGAACGTCCGCCCCGCCGGTCGACCAGACGCGGATCTCGTCGCCCGCCCGCAGCTCGGGAAGCTCGGCGGTCGGGATCCGGAAGCACGGGGGCGCATCGGCGGCCGATTTCAGTTCGACGGAGGCGCCGGCCACCTCAACGGTGACGGCGCCGGTATCGAGGTTCGCGGCGGACACCGGTTCGAGCGGACGCCAGTGCAGCAGGCGGCACGGTCCGGCCTCGGCCAAGCGGTCCGCCCAGACGAAGGGAGGCGTGTGGCGACAGAAGGCGCCGGAGACGAGCGCGTCTCCTCCGGGGAAGAGGCTGACCTCCACGGTCCGTACGTCTTCGAACCGCAGCGCCTCGACGAGAGGCGCCGCGACGGACGCGACCGGCCCGTCTCCGCCGGGATCGAGATCCCGTTCGGCGCACGAGGCGACCACGGTGGGCAACAGCACCAGGAGCACGGCCCCGAGGGCCGCAATACGATTCCGGTTCATCGTCTCTTCCTCTCTCGAGCCGGCCCGAAGGCCGGCGGCTGATGGTCTTGATGGTCGATGATGAGATGCTCGGCCGGTGGTTCCCTCCGACGATCGGGCCGATCGAAGTGCACGGCCGACACGTTTCACGTGCCTTGTCATGCGCCCACCAGCCATCGGATCAGCCGCAAGCCGTCGTGACGGTTGTGCAACCAACCGAATGCCTCGCCGTCGAAGACGACGTCACTGAATGCCTGCGTCCCCTCCAGCACATCGTCGAGACACACAAGATCGGTGAGGGTCCCGATGCGGTCCGTCCTCACGAGTCCGGCATGTCTCAGGCACATCGGGTTCGAGGGTGCCTGGGGAAACGCAATGCCCCAGCCACCGGCTCCCCAACACGAGGACACGGACGTCGGGTCGATGTTGCTGAAGGTACCTGGGGGCATCGAGACTGGCTCTCCCACGGGACGAGGCGGACCCAGGAGGGTACCGTGCTCGTTGATGCGCGCCAGATGGAGAGGAGGGTCGTGCGCCGAGCGAACCCAGGCCAGCCCGAACGCCGACCGTTCGTCCCAGGCGATCGCAACGTCATGGTTGGCCGCAGGGCCGAGGCACGACGCGGCCGACAGCGCCGGTCCCGCAGCCGACACGACCGCCCATAGCGCCGAGCCGTTCGCGGACGAGGGCCCGGCGACCAGAAAGGCCACGTCATCCGTAGGGGCCGGGCTTGCGCCGGCCAGCGCTTCCAGGACCGTCGGTCC
>CAZMRP010000174.1:0-8650 GCA_964568275.1 uncultured Myxococcales bacterium | reverse complement strand
CATGCTCCCAGCGATGGGAATGGCCGTACACGACGGCCTTGACCTGCCTGCGCGGGGTGATGACCTTCAGGAGTTCCTCGGTATCCGTCAGCGCGCCCTGTCGTGTCGACAGGTTATGATGGACGAAGAGGATCGTGGGAGTGGTGCCGTCGGCATCGAGCGTCTGCGCGAGCCAGGCGATCTGATCCGGCCCCAGCAGACCCGGCGTGTCATTGGGGCGCTGGAGCGAGTCGAGCAGAATGATCCGGTGTCCCAGCGCGGTCACGGTGGAGACATGCCGGTCCTGGATCCGGGTCTCGGGAGGCGGTTCGGCGTGAAGGACCTCCCGAAACCGAGCTCGGTCGTCATGGTTTCCGAGCGTCAGATGAATCGGCAGCCGGGCCTCTCGCAGTGGGCTGAGAAGTGTGACGATCGTCCGGTAGTCCTCCTCCTGCCCATCCTTCAGGGCCAGGTCGCCGTCGATGAAGACGCCGCGAGGGCGCTCGGGCTCACCCAAAATCTCCTTGATGGTCCGGCGCAGGTTCGCTGCCATGTTCTGCTCGCGGGCGTTGGTCGCCTCGTCGCCCGCGATGTGGATATCCGACAACCAGGCCAGCCATCCTCCCGTGGACTCCTGGGCGCTCGCGAACCGCCGCTCCCGCGGCTTTTCCAGGCAGCGCGCGAGCACCGCCTCCAGCGCCGGCGACATCCCGGCCGAACCCGGCTGCGAGCGGAGCGGCGGCGGCACCGACTGCAGGTGCCGCACGAAGCAATCCGCGGCGCTCGCGCCGACGAACGGGTTCCAGCCGGTGAGCATCTCGTACAGGATCACGCCGAGCGCGTAGATGTCGGCGCGGCCGTCGACGTCGGTCGCCCCCTGGATCTGCTCCGGGGACATGTAGGCCGGCGTGCCGACCAGCGCCCCGGCGCGCGTCAGCGAGCTGTCGCTCGCCGGCATCGCCGCGAGCTTGGCGATGCCGAAGTCCAGCACCGCCACGTGGTCCGGGCTGCCCGGCAGGTCGGACAGCATCACGTTGGCCGGCTTGAGGTCGCGGTGCACGACCCCGGCGGCGTGGGCGGCGGCGAGCGCCCCGGCGATCTGCTCGGCGACGTGCAGCGCCCGCGGCTCCGGCAGCGCCCGACACCGCACCAGCTCCTCGGCCAGCGTGCGGCCCTGGACGTGTTCCATCGCGACCCACAGCGAGCCGTCCGGGGCCTGGCCCGAGGCGTAGACCTGGACCACGTTGGGGTGGCGCAGGCGCGCCAGCACCAGCACCTCGCGGCGGAACCGCTCGATCATCTCGGGGTCCCGCGCCAGCTCGGCGAGGATCACCTTGACGACGACGCGGCGGCCCACGTCGAGCTGCTCGGCGAGGTACACGCCGCCCATGCCGCCCGCGCCTAGTTTCTGGACGATGCGGAACCGGCCGTCGAGCACGGCGCCGAACCACCGATCCGCGGCAGTCGTGGACTGCATCGGGATGGGGTCTACCATGGACGCGACGGCCCGTTCCAGCCCGTGTCGAAGCCGGGCGGCTACTTCGGGCGGAGCGCCTCGGGCATTTGCACCGCGACGACCTCGCCGCGGGCGCAGACCACCCCCTCGGCCGACAGCGTGGACTCGATCACGACCTTGCGGCCCTTGACCTCGCGCACGCGCCCGCGGACCTCCAGCTCCGGTCCCAGCGGCGTCGGCCGCAGGTAGTCGACCTTGAGCGACCCGGTGACGAAGCGCGGCAGGCGGCCCCCCTCGGCTTCCTGTCCGCGGTCGCGCGCCGCCGCGGCGGCCGCCGTCCCGGTGCTGTGGCAATCGATCAGCGAAGCGATCAATCCGCCGTAGACGTAGCCGGGCATCGCCGTGTGCCGCGGCCACGGCGTGAACCGCGTCACCGACTCCTCACCCTCCCAGACCGTCTTGAGCTGCAGCCCGTGTTCGTTGAGCCGTCCGCAGCCGTAGCAGTGGGAGACGTCGTCCTCGTACCGGTCCTGGAACGGCTGCTCCGCCACGTCGTCGCTCCTTCCCTTCCCCGGTCCTACCCGTGGGGCCGCTCGTCGGCGCCGAGGTCCGGCGTCGCGTCGCGCGGCTCGCCGTCGATGTCGTCGTCGCACACGCCGGTGCCCAACGGCGTCCCTTGGTCGATGGCGGCGGTCGCCCCGGGCGCCAGATGCAGGTCGCCGCCCGCGCCGTCCACGAACAGGTCGAGCGGCGCGCTCTCGAGGTTGGTGAGCTGCTCGGCCGCGGCACCATCCCGCTCGCGCAGCGCGTGCGTGACGACGTTGTTCGCGAGCACCGTCCCGGTCGTGACGCCGAAGCGCCACTCGATCGACGAGAAGTTGTCCCCGGTGGAGACGATGGTGTTGTGGACGGCCTGGGAGTTGCAGGCGGCCCAGAAGCAGATCCCGCAGTCGAAGCCGTACTCCGAGGCGAACAGCTCGGCGCGCGAAGCGAAGATGAAGTTGTTGCGGGCGATGCCGCCGTAGTGATCGACGTACGCGCCCCCGGCGGCCGGACACGGGTCGTCGGGGTAGGTGCGCGCGGCGCCGTCGGTCACCAGGCCGAAGCCGATGCCGCGGGCGTTGTCCCGCAGCACGTTGCGCTCGACGATCGGGTCCCGGCACCCGCGCCAGAAGTGGATCCCGTGCTCCGAGAGGCCGCTCGGACACCAGAACCCCTCGATGTGGTTGTCGCGGATCACCCAGTCGCGGACCTGATGGGCATCGACCCCGCCGGTGTAGCAGCCGCCGGAGGTCGGGTTGACGTGCGGCCGTCCTTCGTCGGTCAGCTCGAGCCGGCTGCAGGCGAGCAGCCCGGCGTCGATGTACCCGCCGTCGGTCCCGGGGTTGATCTTGATCGCCTGTTCGCCCGGGTCGATGACCGCGATGTTGTACAGGCGGGTCCCCAGCGTGTCCGTCCCGCCCGACGTCACCACGTGGACGCCGTGGGTGCTGGGCCGCCGGATCGTGAGGTCGGCGACCGTCACGTCGGACGCGGCGATGCTGATCACCTCGGTGGTGGAGTACTCGCCGTCGAGCACCACCCCGGCGCGGTTGCCGCTCGCCGAGCGCAGGGTGACGTTCGGGGTGTCGACCCACAGGTAGGTCCCGCCGAGCGCGTACGTCCCGTCGGCGAACGACAGCGTGTCGCCGGGCTCCAGGGCCGAGACAATCCCGGTCAGGCCGTGGGCTTCGGACGGATTGGTGTCGATCACCCGGCCGGTGGGCGCCGGCAGCGGGTCGCAGCCGCTACCGGCATCGGCATCCGCATCGGCATCGGCGTCGGCGTCGGCGTCGGCATCGGCGTCGGCGTCGGCGTCGGCGTCGGCATCGGCGTCGGCGTCGGCATCGGCGCCCCCGCCCTCGTCGGCGACGTCGGTCGTGTCGGCATCCGCGGCCGAGTCGTCGTCGCCGCAACCGGCGGCGGCGAGCAGCAGCAGCGAGACCAGCAAGCTCCACGTTCGCGGGTCGTGCATGGTGTCCTCCCGTCCGCATTCTCGCCCGACGCCGCCGAAACGCAAGTCCGGCGCGGGGTCCTCGCGCAGCGCCGCAAGACAAGGGGGAATTCTCTCGCCAAGACGCAAAGGCGCGGACCGGGAAGGCTCGCACAGCACCGCAACGACGTCGAACGGGGTGGCGGGGGCTCGCGCTCTATCGCCGGCCCACCGCGAACGGCCGGAGGGGCGATTCGCGTCGCGGCGCTCGGGCGCCGCGACGCGGCACCTGCGCCATACCAACCGCCGCCACGACTCCCTGCCCCTTGGCGGCTTGGCGCCTGGGCGCGAGTTGCCCTCCCCCGGCCCGCCGATTCGGCGGCTCGGCGCGGGGACCGGCGCGAGAACCGGTTTACGGGCGGCGGGGGCTCGTGGTACTTTCCGGCCGCGGTTTTTCGGCAGGTCCTTCCCCGGGGCGGGCCGAACGAGACGGACTCGAACGCACGAAACGGAGCACCCATGAGGTTCGCAGAAACGGGATTCAATCTGGAAGTCGATCTCTCCACGGGCAACGTCGAACGCGTGGAAACCGACCCGAGATTGACCGAGCTTCATCTGGGCGGGTTGGGGACGAACGCGCGGCTGCTGTGGGATCGGGTCCCGCCGGAGACCGACCCCTTCGCACCGGACAACCTGTTGATCTTCGCGGCCGGCCTGCTGGCGGGCACGCCGGCGCCCGGCGCGAACCGGACGATCCTGTCCACCTTCTCGCCGCAGACGAAGTTCCTGGCCTATTCGATGATGGGGGGCTTCTTCGCGCCCGAGCTGAAGCACGCGGGCTACGACAAGGTGATCCTGCGCGGGCGGTCGCCGAAGCTGGTCTACCTGTGGATCCACAACGACCAGGTGGAACTCCGCGACGCGACGCATCTGAGCGGCAAGGGTTCGAACGAGACGGCGGACCTGATCCGGGCGGAGTTGGGCGAGCCGAAGGCCCAGGTGGCGGCGATCGGCCTGGCCGGCGAGAACCGGGTGTTCTTCGCCTCGATCGAGCACGGCCGGTCGAGCGCCAGCCGGATGGGGATCGGCGGGGTGATGGGGTCCAAGGGGCTGAAGGCGATCGTCGTGCGCGGCACGAAGGACCTCAACGTCGCCCGGCCGGCGGAGTACTTCCAGCACTGCCAGGACGTGCTGAAGTACATCGGCATCCGCGACGCGAAGCCGGTGCCGGGGGTGATGCCGATCCTGGCGGGGCTCGGGTCGCCGCAGGAGATGAAGCTGATCGACGAGGAGTGGCACACCACGAACTTCATGTGGGGCAACTCCCGCACCCGGCGCCGGGACTTCTGGACCAAGGAGATCGAGGAGCAGTGGAAGGGGAGCCAGGAGCAGGCGCGGAAGCGGCTGATCAGCTGCTACAACTGTCCGATGAAGTGCGGGGCGACGATCTCGGTCCCCGGCGTCTCGACCTACATGATGAAGTGCTTCTCCAAGCTGACCTACACCATGGCGGCGTATTCGGACCTCGACTTCGGCTTCCGCATCGCCCAGCGGGCCACCGAGTACGGCGTGGACGCCTTCTCGGCGCCGCAGGTGATGGCCTTCGCGCTGGAGCTGCTCGAGGCGAAGATCCTGACCGACGCGGACTTCGCGGGGATGCCGGCGGACAACGAGGGGCGGTTCTACTGGCTGCTCGACCGGATCGTGCGACGCGAGGGGATCGGCGACGTGCTGGCCGACGGCACCTACTGGGCGGCGGAGCGGATCGGCAAGGGGGCCCAGGAGTACGCGCACAACAACATCAAGAAGACCGAGCAGCTGCCGCTCAAGCTGGGGATGCTGAACCCCGTGTACTTCCTGATGTACTGCACCGGCGAGAAGTCGAACATCACCCAGATCGAGGGGCAGTTCCCGCAGGCGCCGTTCGCGACGATGGAGGAGCGGCAGGACTTCGTGAAGGACTGGTTCCACGTCCCCGACGAGAAGTTCAAGCAGTACCTGCTCGACTGGGAGTTCCGCGGGGAGCGCTCGAACCCGAACTACCCCACCGTCGAGATGTCGTGCGAGATCGTCGACTGGCAGGAGATGATGCACTACATCGACGACGCGGTCGGCATGTGCGCCGGCCTCGGCTCGTTCCCGCTCAAGCCGCCCTACCACCTCCACAACTGGCCTTCGATCATCTCGGCGGCGACGGGCCTGGAGCTGGACGAGGCGAAGCTGAAGACGATCACCCGGCGCAACCGGAACCTGGTGCGGGCCCTCAACAACCGGCGGGGCCTGACGCGGGCGGACGAGAAGCCGCCGGACGACCACTGGAAGAAGCGGTTCCCCGAGCTGGAGCAGAAGCTGCTCGACGCGTACTACGCCTACAAGGGGTGGAACGAGCAGGGGATCCCGACCGAGGCGACGCTGAACGAGCTGGGGCTGGGGTACGTGGCGGAGGACCTGCGGGCGCGGGGCATCCTGGGCGCCGGGGCGGACGGGGCGCCCGCGACGGGCGCCGGCGACGGCGGCACGGCCTAGGGCGGCGGGTGGCATCATGAGCGGCGAGAAGAAGAAGCGCGTCATCAAGACCATCCACGTCAACGTCGACAAGTGCAACGGCTGCCGGGCCTGCGAGGTGGTCTGCTCCGCGTTCCACGCCACGCCGAAGTACAGCAGCACCAACCCGGACCGCTCGCGGATCCGCGTGATCCGCGAGCCGCTGCGGGACGTCTTCGTGCCGATCTACGCGGGCGAGTACACGGCGGCGGAGTGCGCGGGGCGGGACCGCTACACGATCGACGGCAAGGACTACGACGAGTGCGCGTTCTGCCGGGCCTCCTGCCCGTCCCGGACGCTGTTCAAGGAGCCGGACTCGGGCCTGCCGCTCAAGTGCGACCTGTGCGAGAGCGACCCGCCGCTCGAGAAGCCGATGTGCGTCCAGTGGTGCATCAACGAGGCCCTGGTCTACGAGGAGCGGGAGGAGGAGGTCGAGGAGGAGGAGCCGGCGGAGGAGCTGGAGGTGGGCCTCGAGTCGCTGGTCAACCGCTTCGGGCGGGAGCGGCTGGCGGAGACCTTGGCGCGGATGTGGAAGAAGGGCCAGCAGAAGGGATAGGGGAGCAGCGTGGCACGCAAGGAGCTCGAGACGGTCGCTCCCTTCCCGGAGACGATCGCCGAGGTGAAGGAGGCGGGGGGCGAGGTCTACCGCTACTGTTACCAGTGCGGGAAGTGCGACGTGGTCTGCCCCTGGAACCGCGTCCGCACGTTCAGCATCCGCAAGCTCATCCGCGAGGCGTCCTTCGGCCTGACGCAGATCGAGAGCGAGGACCTCTGGCGCTGCACGACCTGCGGCAGCTGCCCGCAGGAGTGCCCGCGCGGGGTCGAGCAGGTGCAGCTCGGCGTGTCGCTGCGCCGCGTGGCCTCCAAGTACGACGTCTTCCCCGCCTCGGCGCGCTCGGCGCGCGCGGTGCGGGCCAGCGTGTTCCTCGAGGGCAACCCGCTGAACGAGGAGCGGGCGAAGCGCGCCGACTGGGCCAAGGAGCTGGCCGTGCGGCCGTTCGTCGAGGGGATGGAGGTCCTGTACTTCGTCGGCTGCTACTACAGCTACGACCCCCGGCTGAAGAAGGCCGCCGTGGCCACGGCGCGGCTGCTGAACGCGGCGGGGGTGAGCTTCGGCATCCTGGGCGAGCGGGAGAGCTGTTGCGGCGAGAGCATCCGCAAGACCGGCGCCGAGCAGCTGTTCCGCGACGTGGCGCGCGGCAACATCAAGGCCTGGATCGATGCCGGCGTGAAGAAGATCGTGGTTTCCTCCCCGCACTGCTTCCACACCTTCAAGAACGAGTACCCGGAGTTCAAGGTCAACTTCGAGATCGTCCACCTGTCGCAGTTCTTGCTGGAACTGGTGCGCGCGGGACGGCTGACGCTCCGGACCCCGTACCGCAAGCGCGTGGCCTACCACGACCCGTGCTACCTCGGCCGGCACAACGGGATCTTCGACGAGCCGCGGGAGCTGCTGCGCGCGGTGCCGGGGCTGGAGCTGGTCGAGCTGGCCGACGCGCGGCAGCGCAGCCTGTGCTGCGGCGGGGGCGGCGGGCGCGTCTGGATGGACACGCCGCGGGGGGAGCGCTTCTCCGACCTGCGGCTGGACCAGGCGCGGGACGCGGGGGCCGAGGTGCTGGCGACGGCGTGCCCGTACTGCATCACGATGTTCGAGGACAGCCGGCTGACCCGGGAGGGCGAGGACCTCGCGACGGTCCAGGACCTCACCGAGATCGTGGCCCAGGCGCTCTGAGGGACCGATGAACAAGGCAGCGGAATCGGGCGGCATCGGCGACGTGATGGTGGTCGGCGGCGGGATCAGCGGCATCCAGGCCGCCCTCGACCTGGCCACCGCCGGCTTCAAGGTCTTCCTCGTCGAGAAGTCGCTGACCATCGGCGGCAAGATGGCCCAGCTCGACAAGACCTTCCCGACCAACGACTGCTCGATGTGCATCGAGTCGCCGAAGTTCATCGAGTGCGCCCGGCACCCCAACATCGAGATCCTGACCTACACCGAGGTCGAGCGGGTCGAGGGGCGGGCGGGGGACTTCAAGGTCACGCTGACCAGGAAGCCGCGCTACGTCCTGGAGGACCGCTGCTCCGGCTGCACCACCTGCGTCGGCTACTGCCCGGTCCCGGTCCCCGACCCGTTCAACCAGCAGCTGTCGAACAACAAGGCGATCCACATCTTCTTCGCCCAGGCGGTCCCGCTCGTCCCCTACATCGACCAGAACTGCCTGTACCTCAAGGAAGGCAAGTGCCGGATCTGCGAGGCGGTCTGCCAGAAGGACGCCATCGACTTCACGCAGACGGCGGAGCGCCTCGAGCTGCAGGTGGGTGCCGTCGTGCTCTGCCCCGGCTACGACGCCTTCGACCCCGGGCCCCGCGGCGACTACGGCTACGGCAGGTTCCCGAACGTGGTGACGAGCCTCGATTTCGAGCGCCTGCTGTGCGCCACCGGCCCGCACGAGGGCGAGATCCTGCGCCCCTCGGACGGGAAGCACCCGCACCGCATCGCCTGGCTGCACTGCGTCGGCTCGCGCCAGGTGCTCCCCGGCGCCCACAGCTACTGCTCCTCGGTCTGCTGCACCTACATCCAGAAGCAGGTGATCCTGGCCAAGGACCACGACGCCGAGGCGGAGTGCACGATCTTCCACAACGACATCCGCTCCTACGGCAAGGACTTCGAGCGGTTCTACCAGCTGCCGGAGAAGCCCCCC
>CAZMRP010000173.1:0-8721 GCA_964568275.1 uncultured Myxococcales bacterium | reverse complement strand
CGGTGTCGGCGTACGCCGCGGCGGTGTCGGCGCACGACGACGCGTTCCGGCACGGGCTCCGGCGCCGGGCCGAGCACGCCCGGGTGGACGACGAGCTGCAGGGCCGCGTGCGGGCCGTGTTCCCGCAGGACCGCGCGCAGCAGGACGCGGTCTTCCCGCTGGTCCACGGCGGACGCGTCGCGGGGGCCGACCAGGACGACCCGGCGGTCCCCTCCGAGCCCGCCGTCCCCGATGCCCCGGTGGCGTAGTCTCCTTCCCGCCGTTCCTTCCCGTCGTCCGGGCGTAGTACCATCCCCGATCGTTCCGCATCCGCATCCCGCCACGGTCTGGAAGCACCGCGCGGCCTCGGGCTTGACGCAGCTTCCCGGCGAGGTGCACTTGCTGCGGGTCGAAGCTCCAGGAGCCGGAGGCGAAACCGACCCCACCCGACCCGGCGCCGCGAACAAGTTGGCCAGCGCCTTCTTCGCCTCGGCGGGCTTGCGCATGGGCCGAACCGGGTCAGCGCGCCGGCGCGCTTTCAGGGTGTCTGTCCGTGTCTGTCCGTGTCTGTCCCTGTCTTGCCCCGAGAAATCACGTGTGCTACACTACCGACAGGGCAGCAGGCAAGGAGGTGGCGATGTTCAAGAGAGTGGAGGGGTTCGTCGAGGCTTGTGTGCTGCTGGTCGGACTCCAACTCGTCCCCAGGCAGTCCCATGCTGACTGCGAATCGACGGCCGGTCACTGCGATCTCGGCGATTGCGATTCGACCGAATGTGAAATCCTCTGCCCGACGACCGGCGACCGAATCGTGTTTGGAGCCGTCTGGACCTACAGTGGCGGCTGGAGCTATCGTGGCGTCGGAGTGGTCCTTTTCACATCAGGAGGCACCTATGTGGATTGGTGTGCCTCAACCCAGAGTACGGCGCTCTGGACCGTTCGTGCCGATGGAGGCAGCAGTGCTGGGGGAGGCGACATGCTTCGAATGGCCTCCGATGACTACGAGTACTACGATTCCAACTACGTCGCCGTGAACAACGACCTGCCGAGCTACGACAGCTACCTCTTCTGGGGTGACGGAGGCGACGACAGCATCTACCTTTGCATTGACTCGTCGCCCACGTACGCCGAATGCCCGATGGACACCTCCAATGCCGGTATCGCGGATGGCCGGAACGGGCAAGACCAGGTGTACGGAGGGTACGGCAACGATGTGCTGTATGGCGGCGGAGACAGCAGCGTCGACTACATCTTCGGCTATCACGGTGTGGATTCGATCTATGGAGGCGCCGGTGGAGACTTCATCTACGGCGGCGACCTGGGCGATTGGATCGCCGGCGAAGACGGAGACGACACCATCTACGGGGACGAGATAGGCGCATCCAGCTATCCGGGCGCCGACGAGATCTACGGCGGCGCCGGAGCCGACACAATCCGCGGCGGAAGCGGCAACGATACGATCTACGGCGACGACGGTAGCGGGACAGCCACGGATGGCGGCGACACGATCTGGGGCGACTTCGGCAACGACTTCATCTCCGGCGGGAAGGGTGCCGACCAACTCTACGGCGACGACGACTACACCGAGGAAGTGGGCGACGGCGTAGACACCATCTATGGCGGTGACGACGGCGATACGATCTACGGCAATGCGTACTGCGACTTCCTCAACGGCGGGGCCGGTTCGGACACGTGCGATTGCCGGGATGCCGGCGATTCGGCATCGTACACGGGAGAGGACACGGGTTGCGAAAACGAACCGGTCGACTGCACGGACGACTGTCTGGGTCGGTGAGTCGTCATGTCGGGCTGGCCGGTTCGCAGCAGTCGTCGGCGATCGGAGCCGTCCGGAAGAGTCCGGGGCCGGGCGGCGGTGTGGTGGTCGGCTCTGTGCTGCTTGCTGGGAAGCGGGGCGTGCGAGCATGGAACGTCATTGGTCGGTGACGCCGGCGGCGAGATCGGCGGGGACGAGGGGGAGATCGATGACGACGCCGACGCGGACGGGAACGACGTCCCGTCGGACCTGACGGAGGTTCCCGAGGACGCTTCGGATGGGGACGGGTGGGAGCCGGGTTGCCCGGTCTTCGCTTCAACGGTTCTGCTCGGTCCCGGCGAGCCGGACGGCTCGCGGGAGCGACCCTTCGTGGGCGTCCAGTCGGCCGTCGATGGCCGCGAGACATGCGAGCGCATCGTTCTGCTTCCTGACGCGAGCGGCAGGTCGTTCGATGCCTTCGTCGATGTGTTCCTGGGGCCGGGCGAGCGGTTGACCATCGAAGGCGACCCGACCTCACCGGGCCGCCCGGAACTGTCCTCCTCGGGAGAGCTGCCGGGCCTGCGTGCCACCGGCGACGGCACCCTGGTTCTTCGGCGCCTGGCGATGCGCGAGGGGCATGCCGGAACGGCGCCCGGGGCCGACCCCGACGGCGGCTGCCTGAACGCATTCGTGGGGCGGTTGGAGCTCGAAGACACCGCGTGGTCGGATTGCACGGCCGCCGGCAATGGTGGCGCCGTGTTCTTCGTGTCGATGTCGCTCGGCGAGGGAGGAGGCCTGTACGTTCGGGACTCGTCGTTCGAGAACAACGTGGCCGGTTCCCGTGCCGACTCCTCCGGTGGCGCCATTGCCTTCGATGCGGCGCGCGAGGATGCGGCGGTCGTCGTGGAGGCGAGCCGTTTCCGCGGCAACCGCGCCGCCTCGGGCGGCGCCGTGGCCCTGCTCGGGATGAACCTCGCGACGCGCATTGAGCGCTCCTGGTTCATCGGAAACGAGGCCGACCTCGGGGGAACCGCCGTGTCCGGCTTCCAGGGCGGTCGCATCGAGGGCAATCGGTTCGACGGCAACGTCGGTCGCCCGGGCGCGGGCGCGGTCTACGGAACCGCGACGACGCACGCCGAGTTGATCCGCAATCTGTTCGTGGCAAATCGGGCGTCGGGCACCGACGGTCCGTGCGGATCCCCGGCCGCTTCCATCGCCGGTACGGGACTCGTGTTCGCGAACAACGTGGTTGCCGCAAACGTCGCGGAGATGGGCAGCGACGATCACTTCCGCTGCCAGGCGGGAGCGGTGGCCGTGGGCAGCTACGCCGTGATCCACAACAACACGTTCTGGGAGAACGTCGGCGAGCGTGGCGTGGCCCATCTCCGGGGTGCCGACTTCGACCTGCGCAACAACATCTTCCTCGGCGGGTCGGGAGAGACGGCAGGCGTGTTCGTGGAGGAGGGGGGAGCCGGAGCGAACCTCATCGAGTACAACGCGGTGTGGCGGCTTCCCGCGCCCTCGTTCAGCGACGGCGCGGTCCTCGGGGCGGGGAACATCGAGGCCGACTGCGCGCTGCGGGCACCCGCGGCCGACGACTACGGTCTCGCGCCGGGCTCACCGTGCATCGATGCCGGGGATCCGGCCCCGGAGTTCTTGGACGCCGACGGAACGCGGGGGGACATCGGTGCCTTCGGAGGCGCTGGTGGTTCGTGGCATCCGTTGCCCGCGGAGGAAGGACCATGACGAAAGGCCGTCTCGCCCTCGCGGGCCTGACCTCTCTCCTGGCGGGTTGTCCGGACGGGACGTCGCTCGACGGCGACGCCATCGATGCACCGGACGGAGACGTGAGCGCCGACCATGCCGAGGCGGATCGTCCCCCGCGCGAGGATGCCGGGGGTGGCGAGGCGTTGCCGGAACTGCTGATCTTCCCGCCGGCGTGCGGTGACGGCACGATCGATCCGGGCGAGGAATGCGACGATCGCAACCGGGAGAACGGTGACGAGTGCGATTGGCTCTGCCGCCTGGGTCCGGGAACCTCCGACTATCCGCCGCCCGACGAGTCGGTGGGTCCGCTGGAGCTCTCCGGTGAGCCGGTCACGGTCGTTCCGGAGTCGGAGGAGGCGGAAGGACGTTGGGCCGTGGCATGGGGGACCAGCCACTACGGCCTCGCCTATCAGGTAGTCCGACCGACTCCCGCGGTCCGCTTTCGGGTCCTCGATCGAAACGGGACGACCGTCGCCGGTCCGGTCGACCTGGCGGATGCTCCGGGCGCCGCCGTGTCCGCCCTCGTGGAGCTGCCGGGCGGGTTCGGTCTGCTTCGCTCGGGTCCACGAGTCGGCTACCTCACGACGCTTGATTCCAGCGGATCTCCCGTCGGTGCAACGAGCGAGATCCGGAGGATGCCCTATGAGGTCTCGTCGTCACTCGTGACGGGTGCGGCAACCTCCACGGATCGTCTATACGTGCGCTGGACCGCGATCTCCGACGACGGCAGCGGTGTGCTCCTGTTCGATGCGCTGGGCCTGGACGGCGGGTCGCTCGGACTGTCTGCGGCGATCGACGCCGGCGTCGATCCGAGCTCCGCCGTCTCGACCGTCCCCGTCCCGCTGGCGGACGGATTCGCCGCCGTGGTGGGCTTCCGCGTGGCCGTCTTCGATGCGACGCTCGCGCTTGCGGGTTGGAGCGGCATCCTCCCCGCTCTGCCCGAACGCGGCGGTCCCGACGCGCTCGTGCGGACCGCCGACGGGCTGCTGGGGATGTGGCTGCACGTGCCGACCGAGGGCGGGTATGACCTGTGGGCTGCCGGCTTCGATGAGTTGGGCGAGTTGATGGTCGCGCCGCACGTCGTCGAAGCCTCGCTGGCGGGCGTCGTCTGCTACGAGGGTATCGCGGCCGACGCGGTCCCCGAGGGTGCCGTGGTGGCGTACGTGGAGAGCCGCACCGATCTGTGTGATTCGTACGAGCTTCGGGTGCTGAACACCGACCGGTGGGGTTGGGTTCGGTCTCCCTCCGTCAGCGTGCCGATCGATGGGATTCCGACGCCGTCGAGTTCCTTCGTCGTCACGGCGGACGACGTCGGGTGGTCTCTCTGGGTCATGACGCGGGATCCGGTCGAACGACGTCCCCGACTTCAATTCCAGCGAGTGCTTCCGTCGAGTTGATTCCGGCCTGCGCTCCCACGCGCGCTCCCTCCCGATCGAACCCTCCGGCCTTGATGCCGCCGGCCGTGCCGCGGGCGGTTCCCCTTGACCTCTCTCCACCGAAGGGATATCGCGGACCCGCCGGAGAGAGGAGAGCACGATGAAACCGTTCGGAACGTTGATCCTGCTCGTGGGGTCGTTCGGGGTGCTCGGGTGTCCGAAGGGCGAGACCGGGACGGAGACGCCGGTCGCGACCGGCTGGCGCGACACGACCCTGCCGGTCGAGGCGCGGGTCCAGGCGTTTCTCGACGAGTTCGTCGCCGAGCGTTCGGTGGTCGACCGCGACGTCAACCTCGCCTACTGGCGCGCCGCGAACGCGTCGAGCGAGGAGGAGTCGACGCAGGAGTACGCGCGCAAGGTCGAGCTGGAGCTGGCCTGGAAGCGGCTGCACGCGGACCGCGAGCGCTTCGAGGCGTTGAAGGCGTTCCGCGACGCGCCGGAGCTGACCGACCCGCTGCTGCGGCGTCAGGTCGAGCTGTTGTACCTGACCTTCCTGCCGAACCAGCTCCCCGACGAGCTGCTGCAGCAGATGACGGCGCTGTCCAACGAGATCGAGCAGACCTTCAACTCCCACCGCGCGCAGTTCGAGGGGGCGGAGGTCTCGGACAACGATCTGCGCCAGGTGTTGCAGACCGAGACCGACTCGGTGCGCCGCCAGGCGGCCTGGGAGGCGCTCAAGCAGATCGGTCCCGTGGTGGCGGACAAGGTCCGCGAGCTGGCGCGGCTGCGCAACCAGGCGGCCCAGAGCGTGGGTTACCCCGACTACTGGCAGATGATGATGACGGCCCAGGAGATGCAGCCCGACGAGATCGTCGCGCTGTTCGAGCAGGTCTATCAGCTGACCGAGGAGCCCTACACCACCGAGAAGGCATCGCTCGACGCGACGCTCGCCGCGCGCTACGGCGTGGCGGTGGACGGCCTGCGGCCGTGGCACTGCGCCGACCCGTTCTGCCAGTCGGCCCCGCAGGCCACGGAGGTGAACCTCGACCAGTACTTCGCCAACCCCGACCCCGAGGCCCCGGACGGGTCCAACCTGGTGACGCTGGCCCAGAACTTCTACGGCGGCTTCGGCATGGACGTGGGTCCGATCCTCGCGGCCAGCGACCTCTACGAGCGGCCGTTCAAGGAGCAGCACGCCTTCTGCACCGACATCGACCGCGCCGGGGACGTCCGGATCCTGGTCAACCTCAAGTCCAACGGCGACTGGGCCGACACGCTGCTCCACGAGCTGGGGCACGGCGTCTACTTCCGCTACACCGACGAGGCCGAGCTGCCGTACCTGCTGCGCGACATGCACATGGTGTCGACCGAGGCGATCGCCGAGCTGATGGGCGGGATGACCAAGAACGCCCGCTGGCTGCAGGAGCTGGTGCACGTGCCGGCGGAGGCGGCCGAGGGCGTCGCCGCGGCGACGCGGCTCGAGGCGCGGCTGCAGAAGCTGATCTTCGCGCGCTGGAGCCTGGTGATGCTGGGCTTCGAGCGGGCGTTGTACGGCGACCCGGAGCAGGACCTCGACACGTTGTGGTGGGAGCTGGTCGAGCGGTTCCAGAAGGTGGCGCGGCCCGAGGGGCGCAGCGCGCCGGACTGGGCGACGAAGATCCACGTGGCGACGGTGCCGGTCTACTACCACAACTACCTGATGGGCGAGATGATGGCGGCGCAGATCCTCGAGGCGGTGGCGCGCGAGGTCTACGGCGGCGTGCCCCTCGACGAGGTGATCTTCTACGGCAACCCCGAGGCGGGCCGGTTCCTGATCGACCGCATCTTCCACCGCGGGCACGCGATCCGCTGGGACGAGCTGGCGGAGGAGGCGACCGGCGAGCCGCTGGGGCCCCGCGCCTTCGTCGAGCATCTGCGGTAGCCGCGTCCTTTCGAACGGTTGATCGGGCGGCCCCCGCGGGCATAAGATGCTGCTTCGGGGTGGCGCGGAGGCGCCCGCATGCCGGACGATCGGGACAAGAAGCAGCTCGGCAAGATCGCCCTCCGGCGCCGTCCTGCGCAGCCGTCCACGTCGGCGGAATCCGAGGCTTCCGGGGCGGCGCCGCCGGTCCCCGCTCCGCCGCGGGACGAGATGGACGACATGTTCGACAAGTCGTTCGAGGCGACGTTCCGTCCGGCGCCCGGGCCCGACCCGGCGCCGGCGCCGTTGGCGCCCGCCGGCGTGCCCCGGCTCCGGCAGACGATGAGCGACATCGAGGTCGACATCGGGGAGCCGGTGGCCGAGGCGGAGGTCTCCGGCGGCGGCGTGGGCGGTCCGCGCGCCGACTTCCTGCGCACGCTGGCCCGCGACACCGGCGTGCCGGCCATCGATCTCGACCGCGTCACCGCCGACCTGGCGCAGCTCGACCTGCTGCCGCGCGAGGTCGCGCTGCGCAACCTGCTGCTGCCGCTCTGCGTGCGCGAGGGCCGGCTGTTCGTGGCGGTCGCCGACCCGCACCAGCGGCGCGCGCTGGACGAGCTCGAGTTCGTCAGCGGGCTGCGCCTGGTGTCCCACGTCGCGCCCCACGTGCAGCTGCGGCAGTTCATCGAGTCGTGCTACCGCGCCCACGCGGCCGGGCAGCGCACCTTCGGCCTGCCCGGCGCGCTCCCCGTCGGACAGCTCGACCCGGTCGTCGTGCGCGCCTCCGGTCCTCCCCCGCCCGACACGGGCGACCTGGCCCACACGCCGGTCACGGCGCTGCCCATCGACCTCGACCTCGACGTCGAGGCGCTGGCGCAGCCCGCGCCCGCGCCGCCCGTCGCCGACGGCCCGCGCCAGCGGCCGCGGGTGCTGGTCGTGGACGACGAGGCCGACATCCGGACGCTGGTCGTCCGCGTGCTGCGCGACAAGGGCTACGAGGTGCTGGAGGCCGCGCAGGGGGGCGAGGCGCTGCGGATGGTCCAGGTCCAGCTGCCCGACCTGCTGGTGCTCGACGCGATGCTGCCCGAGATCCACGGCTTCGACGTCTGCCGCCGGATCAAGGGCTCGCCGCGCTACCGGCACATCCCGGTGATCATGATCAGCGCCATCTACCGCGGGTGGCGCTTCGCCGCCGACCTCAAGAAGTCCTACGGCGTCGACCACTTCCTCGAGAAGCCGTTCAAGATCGGCGACCTGGTGGACCGCGTGGCACAGCTGCTCTCGGGCCAGCCGCCGGCGTCCGCGTCGCGCGAGTTGTCGGCCCAGGCTCAGGCCGAGCTGGCGGCCGGGGTGCAGGCGGCCCGGGCCGGCGACCTCGCCGGCGCGGTCCGGCATCTCGAGCGCGGGTTGGCGGCGGACCCCTTGTCGCACCAGCTGCACTACCAGCTGGGCAGTCTGTACGGCAAGCAGGGACGGATCTACCAGGCGATCCAGTCGCTGGAGACCGCCCTGGAAATCGAGCCGGGGGATTATGCCACCTTGCGCGGCCTCGGCCAGCTGTACGAGCACGCCGGCTTCCCGTGCAAGGCGGTCGAGATGTGGGAGCGGGCTGCGGGCGTGTCCCCGGATGAAACGGCGCGGTCCTCGATCAAGGAGCATCTGCTCAAGCTGCTCTGACGGGTGAACGGACGATCGATGCAGTTCGTGTGCGACCAGTGCAAGGCGAAGTACGACATCGACGAGGCGCGGCTGCGCGGCAAGTCGGTGAAGATCCGCTGTCGCGGCTGCGGCAACATCCTCGAGGTCCGCGATCCCAACCTCCCGCCGGGCTCCCAGCGGTCCCTGCCGCCGCCCGTGACGCCGCCCCGCGGCCGCGAACGCGTGGCGACCCCGATCGGTTCGCTGTCGCGCGTGCCGGCCGCGCCGCCGCGCTCTCCGGCCGCGCCGCC
>CAZMRP010000172.1:0-8778 GCA_964568275.1 uncultured Myxococcales bacterium | reverse complement strand
GGCGCTACAGTAAATGCGACCGGCAGGTGTCTCATTCTCGTTGACAGGCTCCGCTGCGGGTCTGGCAGGTTCCCGAGATCGACTGGTCGAGGGTGGAGGACATCCAGGTACTCCTGAACTACCGCTACTGGACGCGCACGGAGTAGGGCGATGCGCCTCCTCCTGTTCGCCTTGATCTCCCTGCTCATCGCCGCGGCTGCCGGCTGCGATGCGACCGGCGCCCTTCCCAGCGGCCTGAGCATCGGGGCGCCGTGCACGTACGACTGGCAGTGCCAGGACGGCGTGGCCTGCAACGGTCACGAGGTCTGCGTCGGGCGCTGTCGGCACACCCCGCCGGTCAACTGCAACGACCGCATCGGCTGCACCAAGGATCTCTGCACGGAGCCGCTGGGCCTCTGCGTCAACGAGCCGATGCACTTCCGCTGCGACGACGGCGCCTGGTGCAACGGCTCGGAGCTCTGCGTCGAGGGGGTCGGCTGCGTCGACGGTGTTCCGCCCGACTGTACCGACGATGTCGGCTGCACAATCGACACCTGCGACGACTTGGGCGACGTCTGCAAGAAGACCCCCGACGACTCGGCCTGCCAGAACGGCGTCTTCTGCGACGGTGCCGAGGTGTGCGATCCGGTGGCCGACTGCCAGCCGGGTGATCCCCCGACCTGCGACGACTCCATCGCCTGCACCCACGACACCTGCGACACCGGCCTCGACGCCTGCTCGCACTCGCCCGACGACTCGCTCTGCGACGACGGCGCCTGGTGCAACGGCGCGGAGGTCTGCGTCGTCGTCGAAGGGTGCGTGGACGGGACGCCGCCCGACTGCTCGGACGGCATCACCTGCACCGCCGACATCTGCGACGAGGAGTCCGACCGGTGCTTCTCGACGGCCGATCCGTCCGTCTGCCCCGAACCGCCGACATGCCACGTCTCGGTCTGCGACCCGGACGCCGTTCCCGCGATAGATTGCGGGGTTGCTCCGGCCCCCGACGGCACCGCCTGCGAGGTCATACCCGGCTCGCCGGGGGTGTGCCTCGACGGGGCCTGCATCGAACGCGGCTGCGGCAACGGCTTCCCGGACCCGGACGAGGAATGCGACTACGCCGGCCAACTCCTCGGCTGCAGCACGGACTGCACCACCTTCGACTTCGTCGCCAGCGACGTCTCGGCTAGCGACGGCGACGACGGCCGCGAGGAGCTCGGCCCCGCGGACCACACCGTCGCCGTCCTCGACGACGGACGCATCGTCGTCGCCTGGACCCAGGACCAGGACGCCGACCCCTGGTACGCCGACATCCGCGTCCGCGTCCTCGACCCCGCCACCGGCCTGGTCAGCAGCGACGACGTCATCGCCGACCTCGCACTGCCCCAGGAACACCCCGTCGTCGCCGGCCTCGGCACCGACGCCTTCGTCGTCGCCTGGCAGGGCTACGGCCCAACCTCGGACACCGGCGCGGAGGACGTCGACATCTACTTCAGGCTCTGCAACGCGACAGTCGTCCCCGGCATCGGCGACATCGGCGACAGGCTCGTTGCCGAGTGCCGCAGCCCGCTGCGCGCCAACACCACCGTCGGGGAGGCACAGCTCCACCCGACCCTTGCCGCCTCGCCAACGGGCGGCCCGTTCGTCCTGGCGTGGGAGGACTGGAGCGCGCTCGGCGAGGGCTCCGACCCCTGGCTCCTCTCCGGGATCCGCTACCGGATGTTCAACTCCCTCGACGGCCGACCCGCGACCGGCTTCGGGACCGGCGACAGGCTCGCGAACTCGACGACCGCCGGCGCCCAGACCGAGCCCACCGTCGCCGTAGGCTCGACCGGCGAGTTCCTCATCGCCTGGACCGACGACAGCGGCACCGCCCCGGATACCTCCGGCACCAGCATCCGCGCCCGGCGGTTCGACGCAACCGGCACGGCGTTGACGACCGACGACTTCCAGGTCAACAGCCGCACCGACTTCGAGCAGTACGAGCCTACGGCGGCGGCCGTCGAGTTCCCCGAGGCCGGCTACGTCGTCGCCTGGACCGACATGGAGGACGACGGGCGGCTGACCGTTCGTGCCAACTTCATCTTCGCCGGCGGCGGCCTCGACCCCGCGAGCGAGCTGGTCCTGCCGCACGCCATGGCCCCACCGCCGGACCTGCCTGCCCGGGCGCCGATGCAGTCGGCCCCGTCACTCGCCGCCGGCGACGACGCCGAAACCCTCGTTGCGGTCTGGATGGAAGAGCCGCGCGGCGCCTACCGCCTCGCCGACGAGAGCTTCACCGCCATCGCCGGCGTCCGGCTGGCCGTCGTCTGCCCCAGCTCCGCCGCCTGTGCCGTGGAGGTCGCCTCAACGGCCGACACGCTGCTCAACACCACCTGGCCCGACGTGCAGGAGACCCCGTCCGCGGCCTTCGGCGCCGCGCTCTACCCCGACGACCCGTCAGGCCCGCTGGCCCTCGCCTGGACCGACTGGAGCGGCGAGGACGGCTCCGGCGGCCTCGACGAGGTACGCATGCGCTACCTGCCCCACGGGTGGGTCCTGGAGGCGACGCCATGAGTGCCCTCCGGTTGTCCACATGGTCGTGCCTGGCGGCAACGCTGCTCGCCACCGCCCCGGCCGGGGCCCAGCCGACGGGCGGCTGGTTCGCCCAGGGGCCAAGTGCCTCGTCCGCGGCGGGCTCCGCCATCCCCGAGGACCCCCGCCAGGTCGCCTCCGAGGCGCTGGAGCGCCTCCAGAACGGCCAGGGCCGGTCGCAGGCCGCCGAGGCTGACATCGACGAGGGCGAGAGCCTCTGGGGCTGGGAAGACGAGCCGACCGACGACGGCGGACCGTTCGTGGACGGCTTCGACCCCGAGGCCGTGGATGATGTGCGGGCGTTCGACCCGAGGGAGACCGATGTCCCCGAAAGCGTCCGCGACCGCGTGGAGCGGGAGACCTACGACGAGCCGCCGCCACGGTACTCGACCGAGTCGCTCCCGACCGGCGAGGACCGCAGCGCCGTCACCCCGCAGGTGATCCCGACCCCCGCCGGCGAGGGCAAGATCGAGGGGATGGGCGAGTCGTTCGCTCCGCAGCTCAACACCGGCACCGCCACCTTCACCGTGCCGATCGCCCTCCCGCCCGGCCGCGCGGGAGCCCAGCCGGGCTTGGCGCTCGGCTACTCGTCCTCGGGCGGCAACGGACCGCTCGGCATCGGCTGGGACATCGCCGTCCCGTACATCGCTCGGCAGCTCGACAAGGGGATGCCGACCTACGCCGAGCCGCTCGGCGGCCTCGCCAACGACCGGTTCAAGTACAACGGCGGCCAGGAGTTGGTGCAGGTCACCGAGCCGGCACCTGGCGAACGCTTCTGGACCGACGGCCCAGGCACCGTCATCACCGACGGCCCCTCCACGAGTCCCGGGTCGGGCGCGATCCCCGAGGGCTGGATGTACTTCCGCGCCCGCGTCGAAGGCGCGTTCCTCCGGTTCTTCATGCGCGAGGACGGCCGCCGCTGGCGCGTCCAGGACAAGAACGGAACGTGGTTCGACTTCGGCGTCGTGGACGACGACTCGGACGTCTCCGCCGCCGAGACCGAGGCTTCGCTCGTCGACTTCGACTTCGGCGGCCGCACCGTCGTCTACCGCTGGAACCTCACCCGGATGACCGACGCCAACGGGAACGAGGTCTGGTACTTCTACGGGAAGAACGGCAACCAAAGCTACCTGACCGACGTTCTTTGGAACTCCCCGGCCCCCAACGGCAGCGGCGCGCCCCGGAGCACGTACCAGCACCACGCTCAGCTCGTCTACGACCAGAGGACCCGCCGCGACGTGCTGACCGGCTACGCGGCCGGCTTCCCGATCACCACCGCCTGGCGCCTTCGGCAGATCATCGTCGAGAGCGTTCCGTTCGGGACGTCGCCGGGCTCCCGCTCGCACACCCGGAGCTACCTGTTCACCTACGACCCGAACAGCTACCTCAGCCTGCTCACGCAGGTGCAGCTCTTCGGCAAGGGATGCCTCGCCGCTCCGGTGGGAGCGGGCACGGTGACCATCCCGTCCGGCTGCGCCGTCGCCGCCGGCGGCGCCCTCCCGCCGCTCACCCTCGGCTACACCGAGGTCGCTTCTGGCCAGTGGGCCGACGGGTTCGGGTACATCAGCGACACGGTGGAGACGTTTGCGGCCTCGCCGGACCGCTCGATCGATGACGACCGCACCGACCTGTTCGACGCGAACCGCGACGGGTTGCCCGACCTGCTGATCACCGACCCGGCGCGCTGTTCGGGCGGCCACTGCCTCTGGATCAACGAGACCGACGGTTCCGGGAACGTGTCGTTCGTGCGCGGCGGCACGGTGGACCTGCCAAGTTCCATCGGCGCCGATTTCTCGATGTCGAACACCAACGTCAACCCGCTGGAGATGGACGGGGACGGCGCGGTCGAGTGGATGCACATGCCGCACCGGCTCTGGTACCGCTACTTCCGGCTGGAGCACGACCTGCCGGGGACGAGCTACGACGACACCTTCTGGCGCGAGGGCTACCGGTGGCAGGAGTACGGCCCGTTCGACCCCGGCACGGTCGATGCCGACATCGACTTCACCCGGGACGCCGCCGAGATCCGGCTGGTCGACCTCAACAACGACCACCTGGTGGACGTGGTGCGGACGACCGGGACCGAGATGCAGCACTGGATCAACCTGACCCGCTGCGGCCCGGACTTCGACGGCCGGTTCGGGACGCCGATGATCGACTCGCGCGGCCAGTGCATCGGCGCCCAGACCGACGGGGCGGGCCGCGACATGCCGATCTCGACCTGCGTCCTCCACCGCGGGATGCCGATCCAGTTCAGCAACGGCGACACGCGCCTGGCCGACATGAACGGCGACGGCTTGCAGGACATCGTCCACCTGCGGTCCGGCGGCATGGCCTACTGGCCCGGCCGCGGCTACGTGCCGCGTGCAGGCGGGCAGATGTTCTGGGGCGTTTCCGAGGATCGCGAGTCGTGCGAGGCGGGCACCTACGGCCCGGACCTCGAGCAGACGATGACCAACTCGCCGCACATTCTCACCATCGAGGACGACGCGCGGATCGTGATGGCCGACGTGAACGCGGACGGCATGACCGACCTCGTGCAGGTCCGGTTCGACGCCGTGGACGTCTGGCTGAACCTCGGCGGGACCGCCTGGTCGGACCGGGTGATCCTCGACGGCGTGCCGTACCACCCCGGCATCGTGAACCGCGTCCGAGTCGCCGACGTGAACGGCTCGACGACGACCGACGTGATGTGGGGCACGGCCGACCGCTACCAGTTCCTCGACTTCACCGGCGGCATCCAGCCCCGGCTGCTCGTCTCCGTCGAGAACGGAATGGGGAAGACCTCGCAAATAAGCTATCGCAGCTCGACGGCCTACGCCGCCGAGGCGCGCGTGGCCGACCAGCCCTGGACCAGTTTTTCTCCGTTCCCGACCCAGGTCGTCGCCTCGTCCACCGTCACCGACGGTCTCGGCGGCAGCTACGTCACCGAGTACAAGTACCAGAACGCGTACTACGACGGCTGGGAGGCGGAGTTCCGGGGTTTTGGCGAGGCGAAGGTCAAGACGGTCGGCGACGCGAACTCGCCCACGTCCGTCGCCATCACCCGCTTCGAGCCGGGCCTCAAGCCGGCCTGGGCGTGCGAGGACCTGCCGCTCGGGCTGCTCGACCCCGAATGCCGCTTCGTGGAAAACCCGCTGGAGGCCCTCAAGGGTGCCGTGACCTCCACCGAGACGTGCGACGAGACCGCCTGGACCGACGTGAATGCCGCAATCTGCCAGGGCGCGGCAACCAGTCGCTACGCCGTCCGCAAGCTCTACGCCCCCGCCTTCTCCGACCGCTCGGTCTGGTACGCCTACGCCCGCACCAGCTGCTCGTGGGTGTACGACACCAGCGTCCGTCCGTCCGGCACGGAGGCAGACAGTCTGGGCGGGTACGACATCTTCCCCGACGACGACGACGGGCCTTCTGCGACCCCCATCGGCTCCGGGACCTGGGGCCTCGACGTCAAGACCTTCGCCGGCGACGACCACCGTCATCGCCTGGACTCGTCGGTGGCCGAGGTCGACTTCTGGGGCAACGTCGGCAAAACGACGAACCTTGGTGCCGCCGAACTGTTCGGCGACGAGGTCACATCCTGGGCGACCTACGACCAGACGCTGATCGATGACCTCTACATCCACCGCGTCCGGGAGTCGTGGACCAACGCGAGCGCCTTCGACGACCCCCCCGCCGAGCTCGCCGACCCGCGGAAACTCGGCCACACCATCACCGCCTACGGCACCTCCGGCTCGTGCCGCCACCTGCCGACACAGGTCCAGGTCACCGGCGCCAACTCCCATGCCTGGGACACCGCCCGCGGCGACCCGACGGACTTCACGTACGTGCGTTCCGCGGCCGTCTACGGGTCGTTCTGCCAGCCCGCCCAGACCTGCGCCGGGGACCTCTGCACCGGCAACCCGCTCGGCCAGGCCTGGGTCACCTACGACGACCAGTACGCCGCGTTCCCGGTGAGCGAGGTCATCGACACCTCCGACCCCGGTACCGCCGGTGCAACACCGTCGGCGACGCTGACCACCTCGGCCACCTGGTACGCCGAGTACGGCGCCATCGCGACGGCGACCGACCCGTCCGGCCTGACGACCTCCGTCGTCCTCGACAACCTCGGCCGGCCGACCCGGATGTACGGCCCGGGTTGTCCCGAGCCGAAGGCGGAGATCCAGTATCACCTCGGCGCACCAACGTCCTTCGTCTACACGCGCACCAACGAGGAGTGCGACGGCGATGGTACGGGCATCAGCGGCAAGACGATGGAGGCATACGCCTGGGTCGACGGCCTGGGACGCGCCCGGGGCGCGGTCTCCGAAGGGTCGGCCACCGACGGTCTTGGCTGGATCCAGTCCGGCTTCCAGACTCTCGACGCGAAGGGCGCCGCGCAGCGCGCGTACCTGCCTGCGCCCCTCACCGATCCGATGGGCTTCTCTCCCACCTCGCCCCCCTCCTCCCTCTACGCCCGCTCGGCGTTCGACGCCTTCGGGCGGGTCGTCCGTGCCTGGACTACCGACGGCACCGAGGTCGTCGCCACGCGCTACGGTGCGCTGGTGACCGACGTCTGGGACGCCGGCGATCTCGCTCCCGGTCTCTACCACGGCACGCCGTCGACCACCTTCGTGGATGGCCTCGCCCGCACGGTGCGCACCGTCGAGCGGAATCGGTCGCCCGGCAGCGCCGGGGTGGAGACATTCGCCACCGACCTGGAGTACAACTCCCTCGGAGCGGTGGTGCGGATGGAGCGCGGGTTGCTCGCCGGAGACGATCGCTGGGCCGGCTTCGCTTCGGGCGAGTCGGTCGAGAAGCTCCAGCACTACGACACGCTCGGCCGCCGCATCGTCAACCACGACCCCGACGCCGGCGAGTACCACTACGCCTACGACGCAATCGATCGTCTGGTCGCGACCCAGGACGCCCGCGGCGTCCTCAACCGCTACTGGTACGACCGTGGCGGACGACTTAGCGCAGAAGACCTCGGCGGCGAGGTCGCGTACGACACCACCGGCTGGGTCGACGCCGGCGGTGACCTTCACGAAACCTGCACCAGCAATCCGGCCCGCGTGGGCTATTGCTTCGACGTGCTGTACGGCTTCGACGAGGAATTCGACCCACCCGCCGAGGCCTGGGTGAGCGACCTGCCGACGACTTCAGTCCCCTGCGGCTTGCTGGGGTTTGGCGCGCAGGGTCCGCTCGCCGGTCGGCCGTCGTGGACGCGCGACCGCTCGGGGACCGTCGTCCTGGGCTACGACTGCCACGGCTGGGCCATCTGGTCGGTGCGGCAGGTCAGCCCGGACACGTCGCGCGGCTACCGCTCGTCGTCCACCTTCGACGAGGCGCAGCGGCTCACCAACGAGCTGCACCCCGACGGGTCGGAGTTCGAGTTCACGTACACGTCGCGCGGGTTGCTCTGGTCCGTCGACTTCACCGAGTCCTTCCTCCACGGCGGCGAAACCCGACCGCTGGTCCGCCGCTCCGTCCACGACGTGCAGGGCCGTCGGGTCGAGGTCGAGTACGGCGACCGGTACTGTTCCGACCCTGCCACCTGTCCCGACTGGGACGCCGTGCCCGGGACCGTCGAGACCTACGGATACGACGCCCGGCAGCGGCTGTCGCGCAAGCAGGCGACCCGCTCCGATGGGCTGGTCGTCCTGGACTACCGGTACACCTTCGACTCCGCCTCAAACATCGTGCGGATCGACGACGACCGAGCGCCGTACAGCGTCGACGATCGCACCGCCGAGGGGTTCGTTCCGTACGACATGGTGTACGGTTTTGACGCTCTGAACCGCCTCACCAGCGCCGAGCCGGTGTACGCCGAGGCCCAACCGCACCGGGTCGGCCGGCAGACCTGGAGCTTCGATTCGCTGGGCTCGATGCTCGACTGGAACGACGCCGAAGGCCACTTCTACGGCTGGTCGCTCGGCGAGATCGAGAACGGCCTGCAACTCATCCAGAACAGCGAGTCCGACCCCGGGGTCGGGCCGTTGCCGCGCCATCCTTCCCTCGGTTGCCCAATGGACGCGCTCGACCGGTGCGTGCCGCCGACCTCGGTGCGCACGACGCCGGCCCCTCACGCCATCTACCGGGCCACCGGCCCCGACGGTGACACCCTGCGCGCCTTCTACGACGTCTCCGGCAACATGACGGCTCTCGTCGTGCACCGGCCCGCCGGTTGCTACCGGGAGGACACCTCCGGCACCTCGACCCCTGCGGCCGGCGGCCCCGACGGAGCGG
>CAZMRP010000171.1:0-8780 GCA_964568275.1 uncultured Myxococcales bacterium | reverse complement strand
CACCACCACCGCGCCCCCCGGGGAACTCCCCCCAAAAATCGCCGAGTGCTATGCTCCCGCTCCGCCCGAATCCGGGTGGAGGACTCCATGAAACTGGTGGTCACCGCGTTCCCGTTCTTCAACGAACACGATTGCCGCGTCCTCGAGGCCGTCGCCTCCCTCCCCGACGTCCAGGTCGCCGCCGTCACCCACGACGCCGAGGAATGCCTGCCGCCCAACCTGCGCTGGACCCTCGCCGGCCACTGGCGGATCTCCGAATGCCGCGACCTCGACCAGCTCCGCTGGGCCGTCCACGGACTCTCCGCACGCCTCGGACCCGTCCACCAGCTCTTCAGCCCGATCGAACACCTCCAGACCGTCTGCGCCGAACTCCGCGCCGAACTCGGACTCCACGGCATGTCCCCGGAAACCACCCGCAACTTCCGCGACAAGGCCCGCATGAAGGACCTCCTCCGCCACGCCGGCGTCCCCTGCGCCCGACACCGCCGCGTCCGCTCCGAACACGACGCCTGGGACTTCGCCGCCGAATCCGGCTTCCCCCTCGTGATCAAACCCCTCGACGGCGCCGCCTCCCAACAGACCTTCAAGGTCGACGACCACCACGCCCTCCGCCACGCCCTCGACGTCCTCCACCCCACCGCCCACGACCAGGTCATCGCCGAAGAGTTCCTCACCGGCCGCGAACGCAGCTGCGACGCCTTCTGGCTCCGCGGCAAACGCCTGTTCCACACCATCAATCGCTACTACCCGTCCTGCCTCGAGGTCATGCGCAACCCGTGGATGCAGTGGGTCGTCGTCCTCCCCCGCGAAGTCGATGCCCCGGAGTTCGACGACGTCCGCGCCGCCTCCCTCGAAGCACACCGCGTCCTCGGCATGGATACCGGCATGAGCCACACCGAGTGGTTCCGACGCCCCGACGGCTCCCTCGCCATCTCCGAAATCGCCGCCCGTCCCCCAGGCGCCCAGTTCACCCGCATCATCTCCCGCTCCGCCGACTTCGACGCCCTCCGCGCCTGGGCCGGACTCCTCGTCCACGAAGAGTTCGATACCCCCACCCGCAAGTACGCCGCCGGCTGCTGCTACCTCCGCGGCCAGGGCGACGGTCGCTGGGTCCGCGCCGTCCACGGCTGGGAAGAAGTCCAACGCGAAATCGGACACCTCCTCACCGACGTCGCCCTCCCCGAACTCGGCGCCCACCGCGGCCTGACCTACGAAGGCGAAGGCTACCTCGTCGCCCGACACCCCGAAACCAAGGTCGTCGAAGACGCCCTCCACTGGGCCGTCAGCGTCCTCCACGTCGAACTCGGCTGGTAACTCCCCCGACCACCCCAGCCGCCTCGGAGGGACCAACATGACGCGACCGAAACACCTCAGCCCCCTCGTCGTCGCCGCTCTGCTCGGCCTGACCGCCACCGCCGGCTGCGAAACCGGGACCCCAACCCCCGGCCCCGACGGCGGCACCGACGGCACGGCCGATGCCGGCGCCGAGGCCGGCCTTCCACCCGGTACACCTTGCGTCGTCGACCTCGATGCCGGACGAATGGTCCCGACCTACTGCCTCGACAACCCCGCCCTCCCCACCTGCTTCCAGTGCGTCGACCTCACCGGCAACGGACTGCTCGACGGAGTCTGCGCCTTCACCTGCCGGCTCGACGAGGCCGATTGCCCGCCCGGCCAGACCTGCACCCACGCCGATTCGTCGAACCGGACCAGCTACCAGCCCTGCCGCGACCTCACCGCAGGCCACGAACTCGGCTACTGCCGCTAGCCAGAACCCCCCCGCTGAACAGCACTCCGCCGCCGACCGCCGGGAACCCGAACTCCGCACCACCACGATGCTCGATGGAACCGCACGCGACCTGCAGGCCCGCTTCCCGAATCCGAAGATCCTCAGGGCTGCGAAACCGTCGGCCGCTCCCCGGGACGCGGCCAGTCGACAAAACCGGGACTGCATAGCCCGAAGCCGCCCACCGCCGAACCCGCGCCGATGTCCTGGTCCGGCAACTCCTCCGCCGGAACGTGCACGAATCCCGTCAGGACCATCCCGCCCTCCGTCCCCTCAGGCTCCACGATCCAGCGCACGAAGCCCGTCGGCAACGGCGGGATCGCGATCCGCTCGCAACGCTCGACTCCTCCCTCGGAACGACAGGCGCGCGCAAACGTCCGCTCGACCGGCTCCAGCCCCGTGCCCTCCCGGTGCAACGTGGCGAACGGCTCGGCCGCGTCCGCCGTCGCATACAGGCGCGTCCCCTCCGCCAGCCGCACCACCCGCCCACCGGCCACGCCGTCCCCACAACCCGTGCCGACGCCGCCAAGGCCGAGGCCGCCGCCGACCGCTCCCTCACAGCCCGCCGCCGACCGCTCGACGAAACCGTCGAGCCGAAACCCCGCGTGCCGGACCTGCACCTCGTACCATTCGCCCCGCAGGCCGACCTTCCGGATGTCGTGAATCCCCGCCGGCACGGTCCACCCGGGCTCCTCGAGGCTCGGACCGGAGTGCACCGTCAGACCGGGACAGTGCTGCATGAGTTGCCCCTCCGACCGCTCCCCGGCCGACTCCACGCCCTCACCACCCGCAACGGCCCACCAGGGGCCGCCCTCCGGAACAGCGCCGGCTCCCGGGACCTCGCCGTCGAGCCGGCCCCACGAAACGGGCAGCTCCCCGGGCAACGCCACCCGGATCGCCTCCGCCGACCCGCGCAGCACCGGCGCCCAACTGCCTCGCAGCATCGTGACCTTCCACGACCCCGTGCCCCGCAGCCGTTGGTCCGCGCCGACACCCGCCTGCAGGTAGTCCCGCGCGTCCGTCAGGTCGACATCCGCCTCCAACGTCACCGCCTCGTCCCCGTGGCGCACGCGGGCCGTGGTCCCGTCCAGCCACCGGACGACCTCCACGGACAGCCGCGCCACCTCCCCCACCGGCTCGCCGTCCCGCTCCAGGCTCGCGGCCTGCAGGTGGAACGACTGGGCGGCGGCGACCGTCGGCCAAACAAGCCAGAGTCCCAACACCTCCAACAACAGACGCTTCGACATGGCCCGCCATTGTAGCCCCGAACTCGGATTTGTTCCCGCCGTCGCCGCCCGGTCCTGCCTCTCCAAGGACCGACCGGCCCGACGCCGTCGATCGTCCGACACCGCGGCCTCCGGCAGGAACAGACACCGCCGCGCTCCGACTCGCAAGGCCCACCCCTCCCCCGCACCCCGTCCCTGCCCTGTGCCATCGACCTTTGGGGCGGCGTTTTCACCGGTCGTCCAGGTCGCCGGGCAGGGGATCGCGAGGTGTCGGGTCGGGTTCCCGCCGGGTCCCAGCACGCCGGTGGCTACGAGGGCGGCGTTCGGGACACCTCGGGGCGAATCTCCGCATCCGAGCCGACGGCGGCCGGGCACCCCGGCGCGCGACGGCGCGCCGCGGCTCACGCCGCGGGACGCAGGTGGATGACGGGAAGATGGGGACGTCCCTCGTGGTGACCGAGCACCAGATGGAGCACGGTCCCCTTCTTCCGACGCAGCTTCTCCCGACGACGCGCCGGGTACGCCGGCCGGATCTCGTACCGCGGGCCGGCGCGCGCAGGCCGAAGACCGCGGTAGACCTCGTTCGGCGTCGCGCCGGCGAGGCCCATGTGCGGCCGTCGAACGTTGTACCAGGCGACGAAGACGTCGACCTCGACCAGCATCTCCGTTCGGCGGAGCGGGACCAGGATGCGACGAAGCCCCTCCTCCTTGAGGGTCAGGATCAGCCGTTCGATCACGGCGATCGAGCCATGTTGCCCGACCGCTCCGAAGCGGGGTCGGACGCCGCGGCGGCGGCACCACGCCTCGTACTCCTCGCCGAACTGCGACCCCCGATCCGTGATGACGTACTTCGGCGTCTCGCCGGCGCCTCGCTTCGCGCCCTCCAGCACGCGCAGCACCTCGGCCGCCGTCGGCGGCTCGTTGAACACACCGCGCCCGACGACCTTCCGCGAGAAGTGGTCGGTGACGACCACGATCCACCAGCAGAACGGCCAGCGCTGGAGCAAGGAGAACGGCACCCACGGCACCCAGAAGCCCGCGCCGGTCGGCATCACCGTAAGGTCGACGAGCCAGGTGTGGTTGGGGCCGCGCGAGATGATGCGCTTCGGTTTCGCGTCGGCTGGGGACCGGGCGCCGGACGCCCCCGAGGGCGGTTCCGAGGCGGGCCGCGCGGGACTCTTCTTCAGCAACCGCCGGATCGTCGTGCGCGCCACGTGCAGTCCGGCACGGGCCAGCATGTTCGCGATGCGCTGCGTGCCGAGCTTGGGAAACTCGGCCTTCAGCCGACCGACGATGTCGCGCAGGAAGTCGGGGTATTTGTTCACCGGTGCCGACGTCTGGACCAGGGCGTCGGGTCCCTCCTCATCGACGCGCTCGAGCCAACTCGCGATCGTGGCCGGCACGACACCGAAACGCTCGGCGGTCTGGGTCGTGGTCCAGCCGCGAGCGGCCTTCAGGCCGAGCACCGCGAGGCGCTCGACCGGCGGGTAGTGCGGCCGGTTCGCCGGCGGCACCCGCGCCAGCCGGGCATCCTTGATCCGCAGCTCCTCCTGGAGCATCGCAACCTCGGAGCCGAGCCGCTCGTTCTCCGCGCGAAGCCGGACGCGCTCCAGCGGGCTGTTCGCGCACCTGTGCTGAGGCTCCTCGAAGCACCAGCCGCGGACGTGGACGACGACGAAGTGCGCCAGGGCGACAGCGTGGACGATCGCGGACTTGGCGATCTTCGGCCATCCCGTCGGCACGGGGACCACGGGTTGGCGCCTGTTGGGGATGCGCATCGGAACCGGCCTCCGGAGCGGATCTTATCGCCCGCGGCCGGGTCACTCCGCGGGAGGGCGTCCATCGTCGGCTTGCAGGCTGCGAAGCAGCACCGCCAATCCTGCCTTGTCCAGGCGCCCTTCCGCGATGCCCAGCATCGCGTGGTACAGCTTCCCCTCGGGGTCCGCGATGCCGACGCCGTTGAGGTCCAGGAACACCACCGCGGCCAGCAGCGCCGTTCGCTTGTTCCCGTCCAGGAACGGGTGGTCCTGGCAGATGTGGAACCCGCAAGCCGCAGCCATGGCGTACAGGTCCGCGTGGAGCAGTTCCCCGTCGAACGTCGCCCTGGCCACCGCCACCGCCGCTTGCAGCGCACCAGGATCGCGGACCCCGCCGCCACCGCCGTACCGCGCGAGCTGCCGTTCGTGCAGGACGAGCACGTCGTCCACGTCGAGGAAGTCGATGTCGTCCTTCACCGCGCCAGTTTCCTCATCGTCTCGTCGTTGGCCACCATGGCACGCTCGGCGGCGGCCGCCACGCGTCGCCGCCGCCGGCGGCGGATCGGCTCGATGATCAGCCGGTCGCCGTCGGTGGTCAGCTCGAGCTCCGTGTCGCGGTCGATGTTGAGGAGCTCGAGGATCGGTTTCTCGATGACGATTCCGAGGCTGTTCCCTACCGCCGAGAGTCTCTTTCGCATCGTGGGGCTCCTTCCATGTTCTAACCAATGTATACCTTATCCTTCGCTGTCATCAAGCACGGCGAGCGGCTTCGGCGAGGCGAAGGTCAAGACGGTCGGCGACGCGAACTCGCCCACCTCGGTCGCCATCACCCGCTTCGAGCCGGGCCTGAAGCCCGACTGGGCGTGCGACGACCTGCCGCTCGGGCTCCTCGACCCCGAATGCCGCTTCGTCGAAAACCCGCTCGAGGCGCTGAAGGGCGCGGTGACCTCGACGGAGACGTGCGACGAGACCGCCTGGACCAACGTCAACGCCGCGATCTGCCAAGGTGCGGCAACGTCGCGCTATGCGGTCCGCAAGCTCTACGAGCCGTCATTCTCCGACCGCTGGGTCTGGTACGCCTACGCCCGCACCAGCTACCCGTGGGTCTACGACACCAAGTCGGCAGGACGACGGCCGAGGGCGTCGTCGGCGAGAACGAACCCGTCGAGGCCGCCCGCGCACCGACCACAAGCTCGTGTCCGACGCCCTCAACCGGCCGATCCCCGAGATGGAGACGTTCCTCGCCCGCCACTCCGTGCCGTCCCGCGGGCTCGTGCTTCGCCGCAGTCTGCGGAATCCGCGCGCCGGCCCTAACGCGCCCCGATCAATCGCTCGTGGTCGTCGATCCCCGTCGGCTCACCACTGCGCAAGTCCACGTAGCCCGGGAAATGCGGCCCCGCCACGAACAGCTCGTCCCCCGCCCCCCCGTCACCCAGGAACCGCAACAACACGTCCCCACCGTTGAACCTCCACGCCCGACCGTCCGCCCCCCGATGCTCGATCCCTACCCCCTGCCGCGTCTTGATGTGCCACCCGTCCTCCGGCCGGTCCCACGACTCGTCGATCACGAACCGGATGAACTGCCACCGCAACCCGCCCGGCGTCCGCCCCCCGCATACCGCAATCCCCGAATCGTTCGGCAACCCCACCACGAAACAGTCGGGGTGCGCCCGCGCCAACACCTCGATCCGACCCGCATGCTCCGGACCGTAGTGCAACTGCACGATCGCCCGCTCGATCAACCCCAGACACCGCACCCCCCCGTCGCAACTCCACTCGCACAGCTGGTCCGCACCCGCCGAAAACCCGACCGTGAACATCCCCCGCGCCTGCCGCTCCCGCAACACCCGCACGAACCGCTCCGGATCGCCGTCCAAGCGCCGCCCGAAGTCCGCATAACGCGCCAACCCCGTCGTCGTCATCCCACCCCCGAGCAACACCACCCGCGAACCCTCGAGCCACTCGAAGAAACGCCGCGCCTCCTCCCGCGTCAGCTCCTCCGACCAGTACAGGTGCCGCGCCTCCAACCCCCACCCCCGGAACCGCTCGAAGTACCCGGAAAACGTCCCCCAGCTGTACTCCTGGTCCCCTCGCCCCGGCGACGAACACGGCAGGTAGAGGATCGTCTTGTTGTCCGGTGCCTCCAACGCCCGCTCCACGATCCATTGCCGGTGCAGCCGGTCGCTCCGGTCGTGCGAGCTGTACACCAGTTCGGTCGGTTTCACCGCCGTGCCTCCCTCCCCGCCGCTGCCCCGGACGCGCAACCGCCGGCTCAGACCGCCCGCGCCTGCGCACATTCGATGATGCGCCGCAACGTCGCCCCGAACGACAACCCCGCCTGCTCCGCCGCCAACATGAACGACACCCCCTCCGTCAGGTCCGGATTCGGATTCACCTCCAACAGGTAGATCCGACCGTCCGGCGTCAGCCGCATGTCGATCCGCGCGTAGTCCCGACAACCCGTCACCCGGAACGCGTCCAACGCCACCGCGTTGATCCGCCGCACCAGCCGCCGCGGCAACGGCGCCGGACATACCTCGTGCACCTGGTGGTACGTCTCGTTCAGCGGATTCCACTTCACGTCGTAGCTGATGATCGGCGGATGACCCGTCGACACCTGCGAGAAATCATACTCCACGATCGGCAGCGCCCGCGGCGGCGCGTTCCCCAACACCGCCACGTGGATCTCCCGACCCTCGATGAACTCCTCGATCAGGATCGGCGTCTTCCGCTCCGCCACCAGCCGCTCGATCGCCGTCTCCAACTCCGACAGCGAATGCGCCACCGACTCCTTCCATACCCCGAGACTCGCGTCCTCGTGCGCCGGCTTCACGATCAACGGGTAGTGCAACCCGTGACGCCGCGGAAATCGCCCCGTCCGGATCACCTTGTACCGCGGCGTCGGTACCCCGTTCGCCAACAACACCTGCTTCGCCAACGCCTTGCGCCGGCACAACCCCAACACGAACGGCGGCGAACCCGTGTACGGCACCCCGTACAGGTCGTACACCCCAGCCACCGCCGCCTCCAACGCCGCGTCGTCCCGGAAAAACTCCACCAGGTTGAACACCACCTGCGGCGCGTCCTTCCGCAACAACGCGTGCAACGGCGTCAACCGCTCCCGCAGGTTCAACGAACGGACCGCAAACCCCTCCGCCTGCACCGCCGCCGCCAGCGAATCGTACTCCTCCTGCACCGTCGCCACCGCCAGCGGATACTCCGGCACGAAGTCCAACGTGTTCGGGTCCACGTCCCGGAACGCCTCGAACGGATCCGGGCCCACCCGGTTGTACACCAACGCCACCGCCGGTCCGACGGGCGGGGCTGGTTCGGCTGGTGGCGTCGTGTCGTGCATCGCCGAGACACGACACCTACCGGATCCGACCGCGGATCGCAACGACACACGACCGAAGATCGACCGCCGCGGAACCGACGCACCGCGGCCGGAACCCCGAACGCCCCACGCCCCCTACGGGATGCCGAGTCGCTTCGCTTCCTCGGGCAGCTGCGTGCGCAGCTGGTCGAAACTCGCATACCGCGTGATCCGACGCAGCTCCTCGAACCGCTTCGCCACCTCCGGATTCTGCTCCTTGCACGCCGACTGCGCCGTCTCCACCGCCTCCAACTGCTCGTCCGGCACCTTCATCATCCGCGTCCGCGCCGTCCGGTCGCACGCCTCTCGGTCGCTCGGCGCCAACGCCTCCCGCTGCCGACCCAGCTCCACCAGCTGCCCCACGTACTTCTCCTTCAACCGCTCGACCTCCGGCCCCAACGCCGCCGGCTCCGCCGCCGCCGCCACCACCGCGCTCAACTCGCCCATCATCGCGCAGTAGCACTCGCCGATCTCCGTCCCCAACTCCGCCGGATTCCGCTTCGCCGCCGCCGCCGAATCCTCTCCCCCCTTGCACGCCGCCACCCCCCCCACGCCCAACACCAGCAACACCACCGTCCCCACGAGACACACACGCGTCATGTTCCCCTCCGTCGCGGGCCTTCAGGTTTTTCGGGAGC
>CAZMRP010000170.1:0-8785 GCA_964568275.1 uncultured Myxococcales bacterium | reverse complement strand
CCGACGCCACGTCCACCGGCGCCACGTCCGCGTCGCGCGCGGGTCGCGACCGCCCCGCGTCCGCGGCTCCCGCGGTGGTGCGCGGGGGCGGCGGAGCCGAACACGCGACCACCGGGACCATCAGCAACCACCCTGCGTGCCGCACGACCGCCCGAAGCATCGATCCTCCTCGTCCGGCAGACCGGCTGCCGGCACGGATCCATGCCCCGAACCGGCGCGAAAAGCAAAGCGGCGCCGTCGCCCCCGGACACTCAGAAGATGATCACGTCGTTGATCGGCTCGACGTTCAGGCCGCCGGGATAGAGGTACGAGGTGTAGTTGCCGTAGCCGTAGCACATGATGCCGAACTTCTCCGCGGCGAGGAGCTGGTGCGAGCCGCCGTCGATCGGGATCCGCGCCACCGCGTAGCCCGTCGTGCCGATCGGCTCGTAGGCCGTGTGCTCCACGCCGTCGAGCCAGGCGTTGACACCCTCGGGGACGATCACGTTGACGTAGTTCTGGCCGCGCTGCCGCGGGTCGACGTTGCGGTAGTCCTCCGGCGCGAGGAAGTCGTACTCGGTGCGGTACTGGTCGATCGGCACCGCCAGCCCCATCGACGGGTCGCCGACCGAGTCCAGGTCGTCGCCCTGACCGACGATGTACTGCGTCAGCAGCAGCGGCCCGCTGCCGGTCACGACGAAGTCGTCGTGCGCCTCGAACTCGAGATACTCGCCGCGGTCGAGGGTCGCCGGCGCGTGCACGGCCAGCGGCATGAAGACGACCGCGTTGTCGTCGACCGCCGACAGCACGCGCCAGATGTTCCCCTCGGACGCCACCCGCTCCGTGTGCGCGCCGGCGTAGCGCCGGCCCCAGGCCTCCACCGGGAACACCTGCTCCTCCAGATGGTCGCAGGCCCAGCGGTCGTGCGGCACGAAGGTGCAGTCGTGTCCGCCGAACAGCGCCACCGGCTTGTCGGCCAGGATCGCCGTGCCGGTCAGGTCGTAGTCCGGTCCGATCTCGCAGTAGTGGCACTGGACGCCCGTCGGCGTGGTGCTCCAGTTGGTCCCCGGGCAGTCGTCCGGGACTTGGGACAGGAGCTGCAACACGTCGCCCTGCTGGAGCACGTACGACTCGACGTCCCCCGGAGCGCGGGCCGCGATTCCGCCGCCCTGGGTGTGGGCGGAGAAGGTCACCTCGACCACGGTGTCGTCGCGCGTGGCGACGACGACCAGGAAGCCGGGAATCGGCGTCGGGGTCTCCCGGCCGTCCGCGGGGTCGACCTCGACCTTCTTGAACGACTCGCGCGCCACCGCCACGTAGCGCCCCGTCAGCACGTTGCGCGGCAGGAGCAGCGAGGCGTCGTTGGTGTAGGAGCCGGGGTACAACGGTCGCGACTCCTCCCAATAGCGCAGCGGGTTGAACTGGTACGCCGTCACCGGCAGGTCGCTGCGCACCCGGTACGCGCCGCCCTCGACGATCCGGCTGCCGCGCGGGGAACGCAGGTCCGGCTTCCACGGCAGCTCGATCGTCGCCGTGGCGTAGGGCGCCACCACCGCCGAGCCCACCTCGACGTCGCCGTCCAGCACCCGGACGTTCGCGGCGTCGGCGTTGCGGTTGCCGACCACCACCGCGTAGCGGAACACGTCCGGCGCGAGCAGCGTGGAGTTCACCGTGACGGTGGCGAACAGGTCGCAGCCCTCGTAGGAGTTGTCGCGTCGCGCCTCCTCGCACGGCCCGCTCAGGTCGGTGCAGTAGCCGTCGACGCACAACTCGCCGACCGCGGCGTCGCAGGGGTCGTCGGCGTACCAGCCGGAACCGTCGGGACGGCACAACCGCGCCGTCGCCGACTCGCAGGTTCCCGTGCCGCCGGCGCACGCCGAGCAGCCGATCCCCTCGGTGCAGGCAGGGGTCGGGGCGACGCACGGCACGACGGCCTCCCAACCGGTGCCGGCGGCGTTGCAGGTCTGCATCCCCCCCGCCTCGCAGCGCACCTCGCCCGGCTCGCAGGCGCCCGTCGCGTCGTCGGTCTCGCCGGCGTCGTCGGCGACGTCGGCGTCGGCATCGGCGCCGCTCGAGCAACGACAGGTCGTCCCCTCGCAGACCCCCGTCGCGTACCCCTCGGCCTGGCAGTCGCGCCGGCAGTCCTCCGCCGCGCAGGACGGCCCGTCGTCCGAGGAACAGCCGCCGGATGCAGCCGCGAGCACCGCGCACGTCCCGAACAACCACCATGTCCTCGATCCGCGCACCACGCACCTCCTCCCCTCGACGGCCCGCAAGCCTCTGCCGGCCCTCCGACCGGCGACTTCGACTCCCGATGAATCGACGGTGCGCCGCGCGGCCGGGGCCTGTCAACTCCCCCCGGCGCTTCCCGGCGGTCGCCTCGCCCGGGTCGACCGTCCCCGTTGCCAGGCGGGTGCTTCCTTGGGCAGACTCCCGGCCGCCGCGCCTCCGCCCGGGACCCGGGAGCGGACGCGGCCGGGAGGATACCGCATGTCCGAGAAGCTGCGCCGCGTCACCCGGTCTTCCGCGTTCCAGAACGGCATCACGATCGTGATCCTGGCCGCCGCCGTGCTGGTCGGCATGGAGACCTACCCGGAAATCGTGCTGCGGCACGGACCGACCCTGCACCTGCTGGACCAGGTCGTGCTGTGGATCTTCGTGCTCGAGGCGCTGGTGAAGATCGGCGCCGAGGGACGCCGACCGTGGCGGTACTTCGCCGACCCGTGGAACGTCTTCGACTTCGCGATCGTCGCGGCGTGCTTCCTTCCCGTGGGCACGCAGTACATCGTGGTGCTGCGGCTGGCGCGGCTGCTGCGCGTGCTGAAGCTGGTGCGGGCCCTGCCCCGGCTCCAGGTGCTGGTGCGCGCCCTGCTCAAGAGCATCCCGTCGATGGCCTACGTCGGCCTGCTGCTGGTGCTGCTGTTCTACGTCTACGCCGTGGCCGGCACCTTCCTGTTCGGCGAGAACGACCCGGTCCACTTCGGCTCGCTGCAGGCGTCGATGCTCTCGCTGTTCCAGACGGTCACCCTGGAGGGCTGGGCCGACCTGATGCAGATCCAGACGATGGGCTGCGATCGGTTCGGCTACGAGGGGATGGAGCAGCTGTGCACGAACCCCTCGGCCTCGCCCATCGCCGGTCCGGTGCTGTTCGTGTCGTTCGTGCTGATCGGCACGATGATCATCCTCAACCTGTTCATCGGCGTCATCATGCACGGCATGGAGGAGTCGCGCGCCGAGCTGGAACGGGAGCGCGAGGAGGAGCGCCGGTCGCTGGTGCCGCCCGCCGCCGTGGCGACCCCCGCCCGGACGCTGGCCGAGCTCGAGGAGCAGCTCGGCCGCATCCGCGAGTCGATGGCGGCCCTCCGGGAACGGATGCAGTAGCGGCCGTGCTTGAACGAACCGCCCGATGGTGACAGCATCCGGACGGACGGAGCGGGATGCGCGACGCGGCGACATCGACCACGTGCACCGGGCGGCCGGCCGGGCGAAGGCTCGTGCCGCTCGCCGCCGCCACGGCCCTGCTGCTGTCCGGCTGCGTGACGCCGATGATGCACCCGCTGCGCGTCGAGGAGGGGTTCGTGGCCGAGGCGGCGCTGACCCCGATCGTCTTCACCGGCCGCCACGGGGGCTGCGACAACTTCGTGGGCTGCTCCGACGCGCCCGCCGACTCGCCCGGCGCGGGCATCGACATCCACCTCTCCGGCGGCTACGGCACCGTGCTCGCCGACACCTTCGGCATCATGGGCGGCCTGTACCTCCCGGCCCAGGACACGCTGCGCGCCGCGCCGGGCACCGGGTACTACTCGTTCTTCGCCGCCTGGGGCTGGTTCACCGTGCAGTGCCCGTGGGCCCTCGTGGGCGTCGGCCCCGAGTTCGGCGCCAGCGGCTGGGCCCTCGCCGCCGGCGCCGCCGTCCGGCCGCTGGGCGAGGGCCACGGCGACACCGAGTTCTGGAACCCGGAGCTCGGCGTCTACGGCCGCCTCGGCCGGCCGTGGGTCGTCGCCTACCGGGAGTTCAACGGCCAGGTGCCGGCCTGGGAGGTCGGCGCCCGGCTCCAGGTCGGTCCGCTGTTCGCCCAGTACGCCTACTGGCGGCACACCTCCGGGGTGATGGACTTCACGATCTGGGAGACCTCGGTCTACACCGACACGATGCACCTGATCTCCATCGGCGTCACCCTCACCGAGGCCTCGCTCGACCTGGACCTCGGCTGAGCGGCGGGCGCGGGCCGCGGCGGCTACGACCCGCCGGGCCGGCCCGCGCTGTCGCAGCTCGGGTCCTGCTGCGGCTCGAAGCCGAAGAAGCGCCGCAGCTCCTCGTACAGGTCCGGCGTCGCCTGCCGCATCCGCTCCGGCCGCTCGAAGAACGCCTCGGTCGCCACCGCGAAGAACTCCGCCTCGTTCTTGGCCCCGTACATCCGCAGCACCTGACGCTCGGGCCAGCCGCCGCCCCGCAGCCGGGCGAACCGCCGCGCCATCACCTCGGCCCACGCCCGGTAGTGCTCCCGGGCCCGCAACGGCGGCGTGCCGCTGAACCCGCCGCCCGCGCGGTCGAGCACGTGGGCGAACTCGTGGGTCGCCGTGTCGTGCCCGTCGCACGGGTCGGCCAGCCCGGACTCCACCGCCGGCCAGGACAGCACCACCGTCCCGAACGAGTGGGCCTCGCCCAGGAACGGGCCGTCGTCCCGGCGCTTGGGATGATGCAGCGCGTCGTAGGGGTAGACGACGACCTCCCGCAGGTCGTCGTACAGCGACAGGTCGAGGTGCAGGACGAGCCGGACGGCGGCCGCCGCGACCACCACCCGGATCTCGTCGGTGATCTCCAGCCCCGCGGCGCCGTAGAACGGCTTCTCGGCCACGAAGACCTGGACCAGTCCCCGCAGCCGCTCCGCCTGCTCCTCCCGCAGCGCCCGGTAGAACGGCACCTTGCGCCGCAGCACCTCCTCCCACGCCGCCGGAAACGGCCGTTCGAGGATCCGCCTGCGCCGCCGCTTGCGCCACCAGTCGAACATCCGTCGCACCGTACCAGAATTCGGGGCCGCCGTGCGGTTCCGCGGCGCCCCGGGACCGAACCGTGACCGCATTCCCGGAAAGCTCGCGTACCGGCCGCGACTTCCATCGCGCCGCTTCCCAATCAACCCCCGAGGTGGTTCGGCTGCCGGCGGGCACGTGTCGATGGACAAGCCACCGGCCGGAAACTGCCCCCGTCCAGCGTGTGTCGCCCGTTCGGGACGCGGTACGGCGACGGGCTCTCGGAACGTCGTACGAGAGCACGCACCAGATCATGTGGGCGCAGGGCGCGTTCCGCACGCGCGCCGCCACGACCCAGTGGGGCATCGACTTCCTCGCCGAGAACCTCCGCATTCCGGCGACGACGCTGCACTGCCCGACGATGGGACAGTTCATCGCGGAACTCCGCCGGGGCGCTGCCGGCCCTCCTCGGCGCGCTGCTCTTCGTCCGCCGCCGACGCTGAACGCGACGCGCTCAGGCGTGGATCGCGCGCCGGTCCACGTCGAGCGCCGCCTCCTTGACCGCCTCGGCCAGCGTGGGGTGCGCGTGGCACACCCGCGCCAGATCCTCCGCGCGGGCGTGGAACGCCATCGCCGCCGCCGCCTCGGCGATCAGCTCGCCGACGTGCGGCCCGATCATGTGTACCCCCAGCACCCGGTCGGTCCGGGCGTCCGCCAGGATCTTCACCCGGCCGTCGAGCGTCCCCAGGCAGCGCGCGCGGGGCGTGGCGCGGAAGTGGAACACCCCCTTCTTGTACTCCACGCCGGCCGCCTGCAACGCCTCCTCGGTCCGCCCCACCGCCGCGATCTCCGGCTCGGTGTAGCAGACCCCCGGGATCACGTCCTCGTCGACGTGCGCCTCCCGCCCCGCCAGTCGTTCCACGCACGCCACCCCTTCCTCCGAGGCCTTGTGCGCCAGCAGCGGGCCGCGCACCGCGTCGCCGATGGCGTAGACGCCGGCGACCGGCGTCGCGTACCCGTCGCCGATGGGAATCCGGCCCTTGCCGTCGAGCTGCAGTCCGACGGTCTCCAGCCCCAGGTCGTCCGTCGCCGGCGTGCGCCCCACCGCCACCAGCACCCGGTCGCCCCGCGCGGGCTCCTGCCCGTCGATCGTCACGACGCACTCGCCCTGCTCGACGCCGGCGCCGGTGACCCGGCAGCCCAGGCGGAACTCCAGCCCCTGGCGCCGCAGCAGCTTCTGCGCCTCGCGGGCCAGCTCCAGGTCGGTCCCCGGCAGGATCCGGTCGAGGTACTCGACGACGGTCACCTGGGAGCCGAGCCGCCGCCAGACCGAGCCCAGCTCGAGGCCGATGAACCCGGCGCCGATCACCACCAGCCGCCGCGGCACCTCCGGATACGACAGCGCCTCGGTCGACGTGCCGATCCGGTCGCCGTCCGGAGCCACGCCGGGCAGCGTCGCGGACCGCGAGCCGGGGGCGAGCAGCACGTGCGGCGCCTGCAGCTCCAGCGCATCCGGACCCTCGACGCGCACCAGCCCCGCGCCCGCCAGCCGCCCGCGTCCCCGGTAGCGGGCGATCCTGCTCCGCTTGAACAGCGCCGCGATGCCGGAGGTCAGCCCGTCGACGATCCCGTCCTTGCGCCCGTGCAGCGCCGCCAGGTCCAGCTCCGCGCCGCCCGTCTTGATCCCGTGCGCGGCGAGCCCCTTGCCGGAGACCTCCTCCCAGCGCGCGGACGACTCGAGCAGCGCCTTGGTGGGAATGCAACCCACGCGCAGGCAGGTCCCGCCCAGCCGATCGTGCTCGTCGACGCAGGCCACGGACATCCCGAGCTGCGCGGCGCGGAGCGACGCCACGTAGCCGCCGGGCCCCGCGCCCACCACCACCAGGTCGTACGTCTTGCGTTCCATCCGCTCACGCTCCCGGCGGCCGCCGCGACGGCGGCGCGCCCGTTTCGATCCGAATCACTCCAGCGAGCAGGGCGTCGCGGTCTGCGTGTTGCCGCTCGTGCGCAGGCGCACCGCGGTCGCGCTCGGCGGCGAACAGCCCGCCGTCGCGTCGTCCTGGAAGTAGTGGAACACCGGCAGCGTGCCGCAGGTCCAGGTGCCGTCGAGGACGTTGTCGCGGAACTGGTTGTTCCAGGACGGACACTCGGGCGTCGGCTTCGTGCAGTCCGTCCGCACCTCGTGGTCGCAGTACCAGTCGGTGTACCCGCCGTTCGTCCCGACGCGAATCAACCGGTTCTCCGTGATCACGTTGTCGTTCGAGTAGTCGCGAAGCCGGATCGGGTCGCCCGTGCTGCGCAGGAAGCGGTTCGCACGGATCGTGTTGCGGTCGCTCATGTGCGCGGCGTAGATACCGTGGATCAACCCGCCGTCGCGCGTGTTCACCACGTCGACGAAGTGGTTGTTCTCGATCTCGTTGTCGTCGCTGTTGACCAGGCGCACGCAGGCCGTCGCGGGCTCGACCGCGTCGTCGTACACGTTGCCGATACGCTCGAAGTAGCAGCCGTAGATCCGGTTGTGCCCGTTGCTCGCCGCCTCCGCGTCGCGGTTGCCGTTGAGGCTGATCGCCGTCTGGTAGTTGCGGACGCGCAGGTACCAGAAGTGCAGGTTCGTCGCCTCGCCGGCCGCGGCCCGCAGCGTGAAGAACGTCCCGCCCGGGCAGCTCCCGGCGGCGGTGCAGCCGTCGAACACCGGACGGTCCGTGCGGTCGGCGGCCCGGAAGGTGATGCGCCGGTCGGGCCAGGTCGTCTGCCAGACGACCGCCTCGCGGCGGTAGACGCCCGCCGCGATCTCCACCTCCACGTCGCAGGGCGGCGGGTCCGCCCGCAGCAGCTCCTGGACGCGGGTCAGGCGGAGCAGCGCCGTCGCGGACGACCGGCCGTCGCGCCCGTCGTCCCCGGCGGGGTCCAGGTAGTAGATGCGCGGGCAGTCCTCCACCGCGTCGGGCACGATCTCGGGCCCGACGTCGTCGCCCCCGTCCGGCTCCGCGTCGACGCTCGCGTCGGGCTCGATCCCGCCGTCGTCGCCCTCGTCGCCCGAAGCGTCCGCGTCGAAGCCGCCGTCCCCGGGCGGCGCGACGTCGACCTCGAGGAGCGCGTCGTCCCCCGCCGCCTCGTCCGACGCCGCCGCCTCGTCCGCGAACGCGCCGTCGCCGAACCCCGCGCCGTCCCCCGGACAGCCGGCGAGGAACAGCACGAGGGGCCAGGCACATCGGGACCATCGCCGGAGCACGCGCACGTCCACGCGCCCGAGCTTGGTCCGGCGCCCCGACCCCGTCAAGTCGCCCGGCGAGACCGACCCGCCCGGCGTCCGGGTCTCGGCGCCGGCGGTCGAGGTCGTCGTGCCGAAGGACGCGACGGTCGCGTCAAGCGGGCAGCGGCTCGAGGTACCGCTCCAGGTGGTCGACGATCGGGCCCTGCGCGTCGGGACGGCACTGCATCCGGATGTGCCACTCCCGTTCGCCGTCGAGGCTGACGAACAGCGACAGGCCGGCGTCGTGCGGCAGGCAGTTCCACCCCAGGAAGGTCCACCGCTCGCCCTCCGGATGCGTCACGTCGTCGAAGTCGACGAACGCCCGAATCACGCGGTAGACGCGACCGGCGTGCAGGGGTCCGTAGTCCGCCGGCTCTCCCCGGGTCCAGAATCCTCGCGGCCGTGGTCCGTACATGTCGTTCCCCGCCCGCGGTCCGCCGCGGGCGTCAGTCCCAGTCGATCGCGACCGCGCCGACCGCACCGGCGCCGCCCGGGGCGGAGCCCGAGCCGCCGACGCCGCCGACGCCGCCCCCACCGACGAGCACCGCGAGGTCGGAGCCGACCGTCAGCTCCCCGGGCGCAT
>CAZMRP010000169.1:0-8842 GCA_964568275.1 uncultured Myxococcales bacterium | reverse complement strand
CGGCGACATCGTCGATGTCCTCGACGAACGCAACCAGCTCCTCGGCTGCGGCTTCTACTCCTCCCGCTCCGCCCTGGCCGTCCGCATGCTCGCCCGCAAGCCCGCCGCGACCATCGACGACGCCTTCTTCCACGACGCCGTCTCCCGCGCCGTCCACCGCCGCCAGCGCCTGATGGGCCTGCCCTCGGAACACACCACCGGCTACCGGCTGGTCCACGCCGAGGGCGACGGCCTGCCGGGCTTCGTCGCCGACCGCCTCGGCGACGTGCTCGCCGTCCAGTTCACCTCGCTCGGCATGAAACGCCGCGAACGCGTCGTGCTCGACGCCCTCGGCGAGCTGCTCCGCCCGCGCGCGATCGTCGAGATCCCCGAGGAGGAGGTCCAGCGGCTCGAGGGGTTCGAGAGCAACCGGCTGCCGGTGCGGGGGAAGTACGAGCCGCCGGCCTGCTTCGAGGAGAGCGGCCTGGCCTACGCCGTCGACCCGCTCGCCGGCCAGAAGACCGGCTTCTACTTCGACCAGCGCGAGAACCGCCGGCTGCTCGCCCGCCTCGTCCGCGGCCAGCGCGTGCTCGACCTGTGCTGCTACGTCGGCGCCTTCTCCGTCGCCTGCGCCAAGGCCGGCGCCGCCGAAGTCGAGGGCGTCGACACCAGCGCTCAGGTGCTGCTCGCCGCCCAGCGCCATGCCGAGCACGCCGGCGTCTCCGACCGCGTGCGCTTCCTCCGCGACGACGCCCGCCGGTTCCTCGAACAGGCCGACCGGGCCCGCAAGACCTGGGACGTCGTGATCCTCGACCCGCCCAAGTTCGCCCGCCGCACCGGCGACGTGGACAAGGCCCTCAAGAACAAGTACCTGCCGCTCAACCGCGCCGCCCTGCGCGTCGTCTCCCCCGGCGGACTGCTCGTCACCTGCTCCTGCTCCGGCCGCGTCCGCCCCGACCAGTTCCTCCGCACCGTGGGCCTCGCCGCCGCCGAGGCGCACCGTGCGACCCGCGTCCTCGCCCTGCGCGGCGCCGGCCCGGACCACCCGGTGCCGCCCGCCTTCGCCGAGGGCCAGTACCTCAAGTGCGTCTTCCTGGAGGTGGACTGACCATGCCGATGCAGCCGCTCTCCGAGCTGTCGCGCGAAACGGCGGCGCAACTCCGCGCGATCTTCTGCGACATCGACGATACGCTGACCACCGGCGGACGCCTCGGCGCCGCCGCCTACGCCGCGCTGTGGCGCCTGCGCGAGGCCGGCCTCGCCGTCGTCCCGGTGACCGGTCGCCCCGCCGGCTGGGCCGACCCGCTCGCCCGGATGTGGCCCGTCGCCGGCGTCGTCGCCGAGAACGGCGCCGTCGCCTTCTGGCTCGACGAACGCGGCACGATGTGCCGCGCCTACGCCCGCAGCCCGAAAGAGATGAAGGCCGACCAGGCCCGGCTGCTCGAGACCGCCTTCCGGCTGATCCGCGAACGCCCCGCCTGCCGCCTCGCCGCCGACCAGCCGTTCCGCATCTCCGACGTCGCGATCGACTTCGCCGAGGAGGTCGAACCGCTGGGCTTCGACTTCGCCGAGGAGCTGCGCGCGCGCTTCCAGGAGGTCGGCGCCAACGCCAAGGTGTCGTCGATCCACGTCAACGCCTGGTTCGGCGAGTTCGACAAGGGGACCGCCTGCGAGCGCTTCGCCCGCGAACGGCTGCAACTGGCCCTCGACGACGGCTCCACCGCCTACGTCGGCGACTCGCCCAACGACGAACCGCTGTTCGCCCGCTTCGCCCTCTCGTTCGGCGTCGCCAACATCCGCCGCTTCGCCGGCCGGTTGGTCCACGAGCCGCGCTACGTCGCCGGCCGCGACGGCGGCGAGGGCTTCGCCGAGATCGCCGACCGGATCCTCGCCCTGCGCCTGGCCCGCGATGCGCGACCGCCCCGCGGGGACGGCGCGCCGACGGCTTCGAACGCCGGCAGCGGCGAAACGTCGCCCCGCGCCGCCCCGCGGCCGCGAGGCAAACCCGCCGCAGGGGCGAAGCCCGCCCGGCCTACTCGTGGGAAGCGCTCGCGCGCAGGACGGCGCCGAGCAGCACCTTGAGGTCCGGCGTCAGGTCGATGAACCGCACGCCGACCGTCGCCGCCGGCCCGCCCCCCTCCCGCTCGACCCACGCCACCTCGCCGGCCACGTGCACCGGCGCCGAGAGGTGCGGCAGGATGATCGACAGGTCGACCCGGTCGCCCACCACGTCGGTGATCGGCCCGCTGATCTTCAAACCGCCCAGGCTGATGTTGCCGACCACCTGCTCGATGTACCCGGCCTCGCCCTCGTAGTGCACCCGCAGCTCGACGTTGTGCCGCTTGTGCTTGCGGAACGGCTTGCCGGAACCCTGACCCTCGAGGAACGTCATCGCCGCCAGCCTCTCGCGCGGCGCCCAGCGCCGCCTCGCCGAAGCCCCCGCGCCGCTCCTACCGCGCGCCACGCCGCGGGTCAAGAACCCGCCTCGCGGAACCCGCCTCGCGGGCCGCCGCGCGCGTCCGGCCGCACCGCCCCGGACGTCACGCCGCGAACTGGTACTTCTTCAGGATCAGCTGCTCGTAGAGGTCGATGCCGGCCGCGGTGAGCCGCACCGCCTCCGGCGCCCCGCCCTCGGCCGCGGCGCGCAGCTTGAGCGCCCCGCGCTCCTCGAGGTAGCGCAGCTCGGGCAACAGCGGCTTCGGCTCGGCCCCCGCCGCCACTCGTCGCTCCAACTCCGCCAGCGGCAGCTCGTCGAAGGCGTGCTCCTTCCAGTGCTTGTACAGCGCGTCGAACACGCCGAACCGCGTGCTCCAGTCGAAGCCGGCCGCCTTGCGCGCCCGGAACAACGGCCCGGGCACCCGGAACACCGGCCGCCCCGCCGCCGGGTTGATCAACAGCGCGAAGGCCAGCCACAACGCCAGCAACGCCAGCAGCGCCGTGAACCCGCCGACCGCCCAGCCCAGGACGCGGTCGACCTCCACCGCCCCCGCCGAACGCGCGAAGTGCTGCCCGAGCTTCGCGGCGAACATCAGGTCGATGTCGAGCAGGAACACGAACAGCAGCGTGCTGAAGAAGCCGAAGCCGTAGGTGAACACCAGGAACACCACCAGCATCGCCACGTCGACCGCCAGCAGCACGTGCGGGTCCGGCACCCGGCCCGCCGCCAGCCCGTCGAGCACCCACCAGTTCACGAACCAGTTGAACGAGAACGCCGTCAACAGCGTCCCGCCGAACAGGTTGCCGTTGCGGAACCCCATCATCCCCGCCAGGAACTGGCAGCCGCCCCCGAACAACAGGCAGAACACCGCCGCCGTCTTGAACCCCGCCGGGTTCATCCCCAGCCCGAACACGAACGGCAACAACGCCGCGCACCCCAGCGCCAGCCCGATCAGCCCCAACGGGGTCGGCTCCGCGAACAACTCCCGCTTCTCGGGTCCCAACTCCACCTTGCGGATCATCTCGACTCCCTCCCGTTTCCGGCACTCTCCGCCGGCGTGCAACGCGAGACGTATAAAGGACCATTATTCCGTTGTCAAGAGGATTGTGCGATGCAGCAATCGGGCTACGGGGCGAAGCCGTTCCGCAGCAGGTTCGCACGCCCCGTCGGCCAGAGCAGGCAGTTGGCCGACGCGCCGGGCACGCGGTAGACCTGGACCTGCCGCACGCGGTCCTCGCCGTCCTTGAGCGAGACGACGATCTCGAGCGTTCCGTCGCCGTCGGCGTCGGCGAGCGTCGGCACCGGCATCGCGCCGCGGCCGGGGAGGGCGATGCGGTGCAGCTCGTTGCCCCCCGCGTCGAGCACGAACAGCGCGCTCTTGTCGTCGTCGGGCGAGTAGCTGTTGAACACCACCTCCGGCACGCCGTCGCCCGACAGATCGGCCACCGCCACGCCGCCGGTCAGCACCCGGTCGTCGGTGGTGTAGGCGCGCGACCAGACCTCCGTCCGCGCCGCGTCGACCTCGTGGATCCGCCCGTCGAAGCCCGCGAACAGGAACTCCGGCCCCGGCCGCGACGGGTCGACGTCCGCCACCGTCACCTGGTTCGTCGCCGCCACCACGTTGGTCCCCTCGTAGTCCCACAGCCCCGCCAGGAACTCCGGCGCGTGGTACGGCTCGACCCACGGCCCCGGCCGCGTCCCGTCCTCGTTCAGCACCCACAACGCCACGCCGCGCTCGCGGTCGGTCTGCGCCGCGTTCTGCACCGAGCCCAGGATGATCAGCTCGTAGGTCCCGTCGCCGTCGTGGTCGGCAACGGCCGGCGCCGAGTTGGTGAAGTGCGCCTGGTTCGCGCGCTCCTCGTCGTCCGCCCACCCCTGCTGCGCCAGCGCGTAGTCGTGCAGGAACCGGATCCCGAGGAACTTCGTCGGCTGCGTGAAGATCGGGTTCGAGTCGAACGCCCGCCCGTCGCCGTCGTGCAGGCTCAGGTACGCGTTGTCCTGCCCGGCGAACAGCTCCGCCGCGCCGTCCCCGTCCACGTCCCCGAGCGCCAGGTTCTGGTCGTAGCCGCCGGTGACGTAGCACCGCTCGTCGCACCCCGCCGCCCCCGTCGTGTTCGGCGGGAAGCCCGCGACCGTCGTCCCGTCGCCGTGGATCGCGATCAGGATGTCGCGCTGCCCCCCGGCGCTCAGCGGGCCGGTCGTCACCGCCGCCAGCTCCAGGTCGCCGTCGCCGTCCAGGTCCCCGGCGGCCAGCGAACGCAGCTCGTCCCGCCACGCGAACGGGAACCCCGGCAGCGGCTCCCCCGCCGCGTCCCAGGCGTGGATCGACGCCCGCGACGCCGCCGCCACCTCCAGCCCCGGCAGGTCCGGCCGCAGGTCGGCCACCACCGGCGACGACCAGATCCGCCCCCCGGTCGAGGCTCGCCAGACCACCGTGTTGTCCACGTGCCAGACCAGCAGCAGCTCGTCGCGCGCCACGACGATCTCGGGCGTCGTGTCGCCGTCGAGGTCCGCCACCGCCGGCGAGGCCAGCCAGGCCTCGTGCCAGCGGTCGAACAGCGTCGCCGCCAGCTCCGGCGCCGCCACCGTCGCCGAACCCCCGCCCGCCGCCGCCGCGCACGCCGGCGGCGGCGTCACCGTCTCCCCCGCGTCGTCCGTCGCCTCCACGGCCCCTTCGTCCCCGGTGTCCGCCGTCCCCTCGTCCCCGAGCTCGGCCGCCCCGTCCTCGACCGTCTCGCCCGTCGCGTCGTCCGTCCCCTCGTCCGCCGCCCCGTCGTCCCCCGAACAGGCCGCGACGAGCGCGCACGCCAACGCCGCTCCCACCGTCGTCCGTCGCATCGTTCACCTCCCGGCCACCGACGATAGCACGAGCGCTCGGGTCGACGCTCGCGGCCGGCGGCGCGCCGACCCCGGGGCGTCGCTTCGCTTCCTCCGCTGGCCAGCGGCCCCCGCACGGGTTATCCTCCCGGCCGGGGCGGGAGCCGGAGCCTGAGGAGGCGCGCATGAAGTCGACCGTCCGGATGCTGCTGGTGGCGGGGCTTCTCGGGGGCTGCTACGCGTCGGAGGAACCGTTCGGCGACGACGACGATGCGACCGTCGATGTCGGGGCCGACGCCGACGCCGACGTCTCCGCTCCGGACGACGCCGCGGTCGACGACGCCCCGGACGAGGCGCCGTTCTGCGGCGACGAGAAGGAACCCCGCTCGACCCTCTCCCGCATCGTCGACGGCGTCGACAGCTTCGATCCCGAGGTCGTGCTGCTCGAGGAGGGCCAGGTGCTGGCCGTGGGCGCGATGCTGTCCCGCGACTGGATGAGCGGCGGCTTCACCAACGCCTGCACCGCCACCCTGGTCGCCGACACCACCGTGCTCACCGCCGCGCACTGCGTCCGCTCGTGGTCCGGGCTCTCCCGCCCCGCCGACCTGCGGTTCGCCGTGGGCCGCGATGCCGCCGCGCCGGACCACGTCTTCGAGATCGCCGAGGTGCACGCGAACGACGAGTACAGTCCGTGGGGCGGCGGCGAGGCGCAGGCCCGGGGCGACATGGCGGTGCTGATCCTGGCCGAGTCGGCGTCCGAGGCGCTGCCGTCGATCCGGCCGCTCCCGGTCAACCGCGACCCGCTGCCGGACGGCTTCCTCGGCACCCGCGTCCAGAACGTCGGCTTCGGCACCGTCGCGCCCCGCGGCGGCGACAACACCCTGCGCTGGTGGACCGTCGAGGAGGTCACCGCGGTCAGCGAGTTCGACTACGTGGTCTACGGCGGCGGCGTCTCCTCCGTCTGCTTCGGCGACTCCGGCGGCCCCGGCCTGTGGACCTTCCCCGACGACGTCGTTCGCGTGGCCGGCACCGTCTCCTGGGGCGACCCGTCGTGCGTCGACTACGACCACTTCGCCCGCACCGACTACAACCTCGAGTTCCTGCTGCCGTTCCTCGGCCCCGACGACCCCTGCGGCGGGCTGACCTGGGAAGGGCGCTGCGAGGGCACCGACGCCGTCTGGTGCATCGACGGCACGACCTACCGGCGCGACTGCGCCGCCTGCGACCAGACCTGCGGCGACGCCGGGCCGAGTCTGGGCTTCTATTGCCTCTGACCATGCGCCGCCTGCTCGCCGCCGCGACGCTCGTGCTCCCCGCCGCCTGCGGCGGCCCGCTCCCCGAGGAGTGGCCGCCCGGCATGTTCTGCGGCGTCGGCGACGACCTCAAGGACCCCACCGGCACCACCGGCGCCCCGCTGCTCGACGCCCCCGGCGAATGGACCGGCGCCATCGTCAACGGCGTCGCCGACCCCGACCCCACCGTCGCCGACCTCTCCGCGCGGCAGCAGGCCGCCGTGGGAGCGCTGGTCGGTGGCGGCGGCGGCAACTTCTGCACCGGCACCCTGATCGGCGACAACGCCGTGCTCACCGCCGCGCACTGCGTCGACGGCCGCATCGCCGCCGACATGCGCTTCGCCCTCGGCCCCGACGCCGCCCGCCCCGCCTACGCGTTCGACTTCGCCGCCGTCCACTCCAACCCGCTGTGGGAGGGCTCCGCCGACCACGACCAGGCCGTCTGCCTGCTCGACGGGCTCGCCTCCGAGCTGTACCCCGACGTCGTCCCGATCGACATCAACGCCGAACCGCTCGAACGCCTCGACCCCGCCTTCCTCGGCCGCCGCGTGCAGAACGTCGGCTACGGCTCCACGGAGCCCGGCGGCGGCGGCTTCAACACCCTGCGCTGGTGGACCGTCGAGCGGATCAGCGACGTCGGCCGGGCCCAGTACGAGACCGACGGCCTCGGCGAGTCCGCCGTCTGCTTCGGCGACTCCGGCAGCCCCGGCCTGCTCACCTTCCCCGACGGCGTGATCCGCGTCGTCGGCACCCTCAACGGCGGCGACCCCTCCTGCGTCGACCGCGACCATTGGGCCCGCACCGACGCCGACCAGGCCTGGATCCTGTCCTTCGTCGTCCCGGCCCCCGGCTGCCGCTGGGGCCTCCGCGGCCGCTGCACCGGCGACGTCGCCGAATGGTGCGTCGGCGAGCAGGAGGGGGACGAACGGACCGAGGACTGCGCCGCCGCCGGCCGCGTCTGCGGCGCCGATCGCGACGGCAACTTCCGCTGCCTGGCCGGCGAACGCTGCCCGGACGACCTGACCTACCAGGGCCGCTGCGAAGACGACGTCGCCGTCTGGTGCGAGGACGGCCTGGTCCGCCGGCGCTTCTGCGCCCCCTGCGGCCAGGTCTGCGGCTGGGTCGACAACCTCTGGGGCTTCTACTGCACCTGACGCGCGTTCCCTATCCCCGGCCGGCCAACGCGTGTCGCTGCACGAGCTGCGCCAGCAGCAGGCGGGCGTGGATCGTCAGCCCCGCCGCGCCGTGCAGGTCGAAGCGGCGCACCAGCACCTCGCGCTCCCGGGCCAGCACGAGCAGCGTCTCCCGCACGACGCGGCGGTTGGAGTTGAGCAGCAGCAGCCCCCGGCAGCCGCCCGTCAACGCCTCGCGCGCCTCCGCCAGCGTCCGCGCCGGGTCGTCGTAGTGCGCCGGGATCCACCGCGCCCGGTAGCCCAGCTCGCCGCCCCGCGCCGCGAACCGCTCGAACGTCTCCCGGTCCCGCTCCGCCCCGCCCACCGCCGCCAGCCACGGCGCGGCGCCGAACCGGTAGCGCACGTGCAGCACCAGCTCGGGCACCGGCGGCGGCGTCACCGGCACCCCGCGGTTCGTCGATTGCGCCGCCAGCCGCGCCGCCAGCTCCTCCGCCGCCTCCGGGTCGTCCGCCCGCAGCTCGTGGATCAACTCCTCCGCCGCCGCCAGATCCTCGTCCTCGTGGCTCCCCAGGTACAGCCGCACCAGCTCGACCAGCGTCGCCCGCCGGCGCGCCGGCGCCCCGGGCACCTCGGCGTCCGGCAGGGCGTCGGGGGCCACCCGCCCGAGCTGCGTCAGCACCAGCAGCCGCTCCCGCGGCAGCACCAGACCGCACTCGCGCCCCTCGCCGAGCACGAAACGCGCCAGCTCGCGCAGCAACCCCCGCTCCAGGCAGTGCTCGCGCAGCCGCTCGTAGACGTCCGACGCCTCGTCGTTGCGCCCCTGGCCGCACAACGCCCGCAGCTGCGAACGCAGCGCCTGGTAGCGGTGGTCCGGCCGGACCGACAGGATCAGCGCGCGCTCCGCCGCGGTCAGCGCGCGCTCCGCCGCCCCCGCCGCCAGCAGGTCGGCGGACAGCAGCACCAGCGACCCCACGTCCTCCACCTCCTCCAGCGCGATGCGCACCAGGATGTCGCGCCGCCGCTCGTCGTCCAGACCGTCCAGCGCGTCCGCCACCCGGCGCAGCTCCGCGGGGTCGGGACGGACGTGCTCCAGCGACTCGCGCAGCAGCGTGCCCGCCGCGCGCAGCGCCTCGGAGCCCGCCGCGGGGCGCTCGCGCAGCAGCGTCTGCGCGCGCTGGAACTTG
>CAZMRP010000168.1:0-8863 GCA_964568275.1 uncultured Myxococcales bacterium | reverse complement strand
CCGACTCCAAGTTCATCGAGCCCGACGACGTCCTCAAGAAGTACGGCGCCGAGCTGCTCCGCCTCTGGACCGCCAACGCCGACTTCCGCGACGACATCGTCTTCTCCGGCGCGTTGCTGGATCGGCTCTCCGACGCCTATCGCAAGATCCGCAACACCTTCCGCTTCCTGCTGTCCGTGCTCCACGACTACTCCCCCGCCGACGCCTTGCCCGCCGGCGAGCTGCTCGAGCTGGATCGCTGGGCCCTCGCACGGTTCAACAAGTTCGTCCAACGCACCCGGGCGAACTACGAGACCTACAACTACCACCAGATCGTCCACCAGACCCTCGACCTCACCGCCGTCGACCTGTCCGCCTTCTACCTCGACGTCGTCAAGGACCGCCTGTACTGCGAGGCCCCCCGCGGCCGCGAACGACGCAGCGCCCAGACCGCGATCCATCGCATCGCCGCCGACCTCGCCCGCCTGCTCGCCCCCATCGGCTCGTTCACCGCCGAGGAGGTCTGGCAACTCCTGCCCCACGGCCCCGATGCCCCAGACTCCGTGTTCCTCGCCGGTCTGCCCGAACACGATCCCGCCCTCGACGACGAACCGCTCCTCGAACGCTGGACCGCCCTGCGCGCCGTCCGCTCCGAGGTCACCAAGGCGATCGAGGAGCTGCGCAGGGGAGGGCGGGTCGGTCATTCGCTCGACGCCACCGTCACCCTCCGCGCCGCCGGCGCCCAGCTCGAGCTGCTGCGCGCGTACGCCGCCCGACTGCCCGAGGTGTTCATCGTCTCGTCCGTCACCGTCGACCCGGGAACCGGAGAGGAGCTCGGCGTCGCCGTGGCCCCCGCCACCGCCGCCAAGTGCGCCCGCTGCTGGAACCGACGGGCCGACGTGGGCGCCGACCCCGACCACGCCGACGTCTGCGGCCGCTGCGCCCGCGTGCTCGCCGGCCTGGGCGGAGGAGCCTAGCCGATGGCCCTGACCCCCAAACAGCGCGGCTGGATCCTCCTCGCCGCCTTCGCCGTCGGCATCGTCGTCCTCGACCAGGCCACCAAGGCCTGGGCCGAATACGACCTCAAGGAACGACCCGGACAGACCATCACCCTGATCGAAGACCACCTCGCCTTCAAGTACGCCCGCAACCCCGGCGCCGCCTTCTCCCTGTTCCGCGACTGGAGCCCCCGCGCCCGCGGCGTGTTCTTCGTCCTGGTCTCGATCGCCGCCGTCGGCGCCATGCTCTGGCTCTATCGCCGCATGCCCGAACGCCGCAAACTCTACGAATGGGCCCTCGGCCTCCTGATCGGCGGCGCCGTCGGCAACCTGATCGACCGCCTGCGCTTCAACGAGGTGATCGACTTCATCGACATGCACTGGAAGGACTCCCACTGGCCGACCTACAACGTCGCCGATGTCGCCATCGTCGTCGGCATCGGCCTGGTGCTCCTCGACGCCCTGCTCCAACGCCCGGAAAAACCGGCCCCCAAGGGCAAGAAGAGCTGAGCGCACCATGCGGCGTCTCCCACTGTCCGCCCCGGGTCTCGCCGCCGCCACGCTGGTCTGGGTCCTGCTCGACCAGGCCACCAAGCTGCTCGTCGTCTGGCGGGAACTCGTCGGACCCACGCCCGTGATCCCGGGCTTCTTCAACCTGCTGTACCGCGAGAACCGCGGCGGCGCCTGGGGCCTCCTGGCCGATGCCCCCGAATGGTTCCGCATGCCGTTCTTCGTCGGCACCTCCCTGCTCGCCGTCGGCTTCCTGCTCTGGCTCCGCCGCCGGATGGCCGTCCAACGGCCCTGGATCGATTGGGCGTTCCCCGCCATCCTCGGCGGCGCCGTCGGCAACCTGATCGATCGCGTCCGCCTCGGCTACGTGATCGACTTCGTCGATTGGCACGTCGCCTCCGCCCACTGGCCCACCTTCAACGTCGCCGACGTCGGCATCACCGTCGGCGTCGCCCTGCTGGTCTTCGACTCCCTCGTCGGCCCCCGCGCCGCCTCCCGCGCCGCCGCCGCCGACGGCCCACCCCCGGCCGCCTCCGGAACCCCGGCACCCGGCGGGCAGGACTAGAACGTGCACCCCACCATCCTGCGCTGGGACTCCGGCTGGTCGTGGCTCGGCACCGTCGAGATCAGCTCCTACTTCCTCTCCGTCGCCCTCGGCATGGTCCTCGGTACCTGGCTCCTCTGGCGCTGGGCCCGCACCCGCAACCTCGACCGCAACGACGTCCTCGACCTCGCCCTCTGGATCGCCGTCTTCGGCGTCGTCGGCGCCAAACTCATGCACGTCCTCGCCGACGGCTACCTCATGGAATACGTCCACATCTGCACCGACCCGTCCCAGGTCTTCTGGGACAAATGGCGCGTCGGCCAGGCCTACTGCCGCGAACTCCACGGCATCCCCCAGTTCGACGAACTGCGACACTACGTCGGCTGCGTCCCCACCGAGAGCAACTGCCTGGCCTGGATCAACCTGTTCGCCGGCGGCTACACCTACTACGGCGGCCTGATCGGCGGCGGCGCCGCCGCGTTCCTGTTCATTCGCCGCCGCAAGCTGCCCCTCTGGCCCACCGTCGATACCCTGAGCTGGATCGTCGTCATGGGCGTCGGCTTCGGTCGCCTCGGCTGCTTCCTCAACGGCTGCTGCTTCGGCCACGTCACCGACTCCTGGCTCGGCGTGCTGTTCCCGCCCGGCAGCCCCGCCTGGGTCGAACAGGGTCAGCAGGGACTGATCCAACCCCGGGACGCACCGCTCCCCGTGCTGCCGACACAGCTGTTCGAGTCCGCCGCGTCGTTCGCCATCGCCGCCTTCCAGGCGCTGTGGGTCGAACGCCGCAAACGCTACGACGGCGAGACGTTCGTCGTCGGCGTCTCGCTGTACGCCGCGGCCCGCATCGTGATCGAGTTCCTCCGCGCCGACCCCCGCGGCGGGTTCCTCGGATTGTCGACCTCCCAGCTCGTCGGGCTCGCCGTCCTCGCCGGCATGGCCGTCGTCCACCGCCGCCTGTCGCGCCGCCCCGCCGCCGCCCCCGGCCCGACTCCCCCCACGGACGAACCGCCGGCCCCGTCGCCTCCGTCCACAGACCCGGAGGACGCCTCGCCGCCCCCCGCCGACCCGTCACCCCCGCGGGAATAACAACGCGACGATCGCCTCGAGGTGCCTCCGGTCCACCTCGTCGAACGCGTCCGGTACCCGCGCGTCCACGTCCAATACCCCCGCCGGCGCCCCGGAGGCGTCCCGGTACGGTACCACGATCTCCGAACGCGACCGGGCGTCGCAGGGGATGTGGTCCGGGAACGCGTGGACGTCCGGGACGATCAGCGTCTCCCCCCGCGCGAACGCCGCCCCGCAGACCCCCCGCCCCAACTCGATCCGCTGGCAGGCCAGCGAACCCTGGTACGGACCGACCACCAGCCGCCCCCCCGTCAGCCGGTAGAACCCCGTCCAGAAGAAGTGCGGCTGCTTGTGGTGCAGCAACGCCGCCGTCGTCGCCATCCGGGCGATCGGATCGTCGCTCTTGCACAGCTCCACCGCCAGCTGCTCGCGGATCCGCCGGTACCGTCCGTCCTTGAGGTCCATGCCGGGAGTCTGCCCCGACCCGCCCCCGAGATCAAAGCCCGCGACAGCCCCCGGCGCTTCACGCTACACTGCATCCGGATGCCGCGCCCCACCCGGGCACGGCCCGAGGATCGAGCATGTCGCGAACCGCCGACCGACGTTGGCTCCTGCTCCTGCTGGCGTGCACGTCCGCGTCCGCCTGCGCCCTCAATACCTCGGGCCTCCCCGCCGGAGACGTCGCCGACACGCCGCCCGACGAGACGCAGGACGCCGACGTCGCACCGCCCGACGACGGCGACACGCCGCGGGAGGACGCCGGCGATACCCCCGAGGTCAGCCCGAACTGCGGCGACGGCGTCCCGGACCTCGACGAGGAATGCGACGAAGGGCCGGACAACAGCGATACCCGCCCCAACGCCTGCCGGACCGACTGCCGGCTCCCCCACTGCGGCGACCGCGTGCTCGACGCCGGCGAGGCGTGCGACGACGGCAACCTCGACGACACCGACGGCTGCCGCAACAACTGCAGCCGCCCCGGCTGCGGCGACAGCATCGTGCAGACCGGGGAACAGTGCGACGACGGCAACCCCGACGACGGCGACGCCTGCCTGTCCACCTGCCGCGACGCCACCTGCGGCGACATGGTGGTCCGCCTGGGACACGAAGAGTGCGACGGGTTCGCGCGCGCCTGCTCCACCGGCTGCGGGACCGTCGGCGTCCAACACTGCGACGCCTGCGTCCTCGGCGCCTGCCTCCCGCCCCCCGAACGCTGCAACGGCCGCGACGACGATTGCGACCTCGTCGCCGACGAGGACTTCCCTTGCATCGCCGGCGCGACCCTCGACTGCACCACCCCCTGCGGCGGCCCCGGGACCGGGACCTGCTCGCCGACCTGCGAACTGCCCACCGGCGCCGCTTGCCTCGGTCCCGCCGAGGTCTGCAACGGGACCGACGACGATTGCGACACCCGCACCGACGAGGACTTCGAGTGCGTCGCCGGCGCGACGGAGGTCTGCAGCACCGGGGGCGGCGCCACCGGCACCCGCTCGTGCGACCCCGCCGCCTGCACCTGGAGCCCCTGCTGCGCCACCGAGGAGCTGTGCCGCACGACCTGCGCCGTCGAGGCCTTCGACGACAACTGCGACGGGACCATCGACGAGGGCTGCCCGCCGTGCAACGACACCTGCGCCGGAGCGCTGGTGATGCCGGGCAACGGCCAGTGGTCCGGCACCACCCTCGGCGCCCACAACGACATCGCTCCGCCCTGCGCCGGAGACGGCTCCGCCCCCGACGTCTGGTTCACCTTCACCCTCGCCCAGCGCTCCCTGGTCTGGCTCGATACCCTGGGCAGCGCCTTCGACACCGTCCTCGACCTCCGCTCCGGTCCCTGCCCCGGCGTCAGCCGCGCCTGCAACGACGACTCCTGCAGCCCCACGCAATCGGCGTGGTTCGGGTTCCTCGAACCCAACGAATACCGGGTCGTCCTCAGCGGCTGGAACGCCTCCGCAGGCGCCTTCAACCTGCGGTTCCAGGCGATCCCGATCCCGGGCGGCGACCCCGTCCAGATCGCCGCCAACGGCAACTACGACGGCAACACCAGCGCCGCCGGCAACCACCACTCCGGGAGCTGCGGCGGCGGCTCCGCCCCCGACATCACCTACTTCACCGCGCTCTGCGCGCCCAAAATCCCCGACGCCAGCACCTGCGTCCGCGAGACGACCTTCGATACCGTGATCTACTGGCTCGGCCCCGACGGCGCCGAACTGGCCTGCAACGACGACGCCGCCGGCTGCGCCGAGGCCGGCCGCTCGGCCCTGGTCGACACGCCGCTCGGAATCGGCCTGAGCCTGCTCGTCGTCGACGGCAAGGACTCCGCCTCCGGACCGGTCCGCACCGTGATCTCCCACTGGTAGCCGAGGCTAGAGCAGCCGCTTGAGCAGCCGGTCCAGCTCGTCGAGACTCGAGAAGAACAACTCCAGCTTGCCGCGCCCACCCCGGTGGTTCAGCCGGACCCGCCCGCCCAGCGTCCGCTGCAGCCGCTCCACCAGATCGCGCACCGCCGGCGACTCCCGCGGCTTCGCCTTCGCCGGCCGCGCCGCCTTGCCCCGCCGCGCCAATACCTCGACCTGCCGCACCGACAGCCCGTCGCGGACGATCCGCTCGGCCAACGCCAGCATCGCCGACGCCTCCTCCAGCGCCAACAACGCCCGCGCGTGCCCCTCGGAGAGCTGGCCCCGGGCGGTCATCGCCTGGACCCGGTCGGGCAGCTTGAGCAGCCGCAGCGAGTTGGCCAGCGTGCTGCGGTCCTTGCCGACGCTCCGAGCCAGCTTGTCCTGCGTGTAGCGGAACTCGTCCAGCAACCGACGATAGCCGAGCGCCGTCTCGATCGGGTTGATGTCGTCGCGCTGCAGGTTCTCCACCAGCGCGAACTCGAACGCCTCCTCCGGCGTGACCCGCTCGCGGATGATCACCGGGACCTCGAGCAGCCCCGCGCGCTGGGCCGCGCGCCAGCGCCGCTCGCCAATGATGATCTCGTAGCCGCCCGCCACGGGGCGGACGAGCAGCGGCTGCAGCACGCCGACGTCCTTGATCGACGCCGCCAGCTTCTCCAGCTTCGCCTCGTCGAACGTCTGGCGCGGCTGGCCGCCCGCCATCGGCCGCAGCTTCTCGATCGGCAGCTTCGCCGGCCCCCGCACCGGACCGCCCCCCTCGTCCGGCGTCGGGATCAATGCGCCGAGCCCGCGGCCCAACGCCTGCCGCTTGCGCTCTACCGCGTCCGCCATGACCGCCGATGGACCTCCTGCGCGAGCTCCAGGTAACGCTGGCTCCCCGCCGCCTGCACGTCGTGCAGCACCGCCGGCTTGCCGAACGACGGCGCCTCGCCCAGCCGCACGTTGCGCGGCACCACCGTCTCGTAGACCAACGCCGGGAAGTGCGCCCGCACGTCCTCCGCCACCTGCCGCGACAGCGTCGTCCGCCCGTCGAACATCGTCAACACGATCCCCTCGATCGCCAACCCGCGGTTCAACGCCTGCTGCACCCGACGCACCGTGTCCAACAGCGACCCCAGCCCCTCCAACGCATAGTACTCGCACTGCAACGGAATCAACACGCCGTCCGCCGCACACAGCGCCCCCAGCGTCAACAGCCCGAGCGACGGCGGACAGTCGATCAGCACGTAGTCGTACCCGCCCTGCACCGCCTCCAACGCCCGCCGCAACCGCAACTCCCGCTCCGGCAGCTCCACCAACTCGATCTCCGCCCCCGCCAGCGCCACCGTCGCCGGCAACACGTCCAGCCGCGGCACCAAAACGTCGCGCCGCACCAGCTCCGGCGTCCGCACGGGATCCAACAACGCGTCGTACGTCCCCCCAGTCACCTCGCGCTTGTCGATCCCCATCCCCGACGTCGCGTTCGCCTGCGGGTCCGCATCCACCAGCAGCACCGACCGCTCCGCCAACGCAAACGCCGCCGCAAGGTTCACCGCCGACGTGGTCTTGCCGACCCCGCCCTTCTGGTTCGCAATCGCGATCCGCAGCCCCATTCCAAACCCTCACGCCGACGCGCGGATCCGTACCTCAAAACCGACGTGCCGGTCAAAGCCCCACACGACCCACCACGCCAACTCGTCCCGCGAACAACGGTTATTTGACACTTCCTCAGCTTGGTAGGAGAATGTAGGTGTAGGTAGCCATTCTGGCTACAACATCGAATGGAGGCAAGGCGATGAGGTTGGCGTCCCTGGATTCGATGATCAATCATTGCGGTGGGTTCTGCGTGGTCGATCTGACCGATGAAGGATGGACCGCCGCCTCCCTCGAAAGCCGCTGGTTCCAATGGGGCGACGAACTCGCCCGCAACTACTTCGAGACCGAGGACGGGATGCTGGTGGACCGCCAGGGTCACTTCGTGCGGTTCCGCTAGGAGGAGGACGGGGATGCGGTCGACGCGGGCCTACGACACGTTCGAAGAGTTCGAGCGGGAAGAACTGCGAGTGAACCGGAGCTCGGTCTGGTCGCTCGATGACCTGGTCGAGGACTTCGTGATCGAGGACCTCGAGCTGGACCTCCTGGAGAAGGAGCAGGAGGAGGACCCCGCGGACGACGACGACGACGACTAGGTAGGATCGGCGGCGCTCCCCGCGCCGCCGCGCGAGTTCGTCCCCTCCCGGGACGGCGGAAACCCCTGCGGGACTACCTCCCCGCGGGGGTTTCGTGCTTTCAGGGGGCTCCCGCTACGCGACCCAACGGCGTGCCGGGCAGCGCGAACGCCACCAGCACCTCGTCGTCCGTCGTCACCCCCAGGTCGCTCATCGTCTGCGGCGAAACGTCGATGATCCTCCGCGTGCTCGTGTTGGGTCCCCAGTCGACCGGCCGGACGACCACCTGCACGCCGGTCCGCGCGTTCGCCACCACCAGCCGGACGTTGCGCCACCAGCTCGTCCCGTTCGGCGAGTAGCTCCAGCGCATCGCCGCGAAGTAGTAGTCCGCCGGACGGGAGGCGAGCGTGGCGGAGTCCGGGTCGAGCGGGCTGTTCAGCGCCCGCAGCCGCTCGCCCGTCACCGCCCCGGTCTCCGTGGACGATACCCCGGTGTCCGACGGCCCGCCGAACCACGAGACGCGGCCGCGCACCCACTCGCCCCCCGACCAGCTCGTCACCTCGCCGTACGGCTCGGTGGAAATCCCCAGCGTCGCGCGCAGCGTCGCGTTCGCCAGACCCGCTCGCGGAACCTCCGACCCGTCCTGCGACAGCCCGGCCCATACCCCGTCGCCCGCCGGCGGCAGGACCGAACCGCCCGAACAGTCGTGGACCGCCGTCAGCCGGTAGCGCGTGCTCGTGGACAGCGAACCGCGAAACGCCCCGTCCAGGATCGACCAGCCGGTGACGTAGAGGTAGGCGTCGAGCTCGCGGGCGGCGACCAGCGTCACCTGCGCCGCCGACCCCGACCGCCCGTCGATCGCCTCGCGGACCGCCACGTCGCCGTGCAGCGCCGCCACCGCGCCGCCGTAGATCGGACGCCCGGCCCGGTCCGTCACCAGCAACGCCGGCGCGAACGTCCCGCCCGTCCGCTCCAGACGCAGCGTCAGCGCCCCCCCGGACGGCAGCCGGACCCAGTAGCGGTGGACGCTGTACGCCCCCGAGGAGAAGTCCTCGTTCTGCGTCCAGCTGCCGCAGGCCGGCAACGTCGCCGTCGGGTTCCAACAGCTCGCCGCCGTGCACGGCCACAACGCGCTCCAGCACGCCGCGCTCCCCACCGCGCCGCGCCAGGCGCACGCGCCCCCCGCCGCCCCGCACGCGCCGACCGCCGCGCACCAGTCGCAAC
>CAZMRP010000167.1:0-8868 GCA_964568275.1 uncultured Myxococcales bacterium | reverse complement strand
CGACGAGCAGACGGTGGTCGATTTCGGCTCGATTTCGCACGTCCCCGTCGACCCGATCGTGATCCGGCAGCAGAACATCGTGCAGGCGCAGCTGTCGGTGCAGGCGCCGCTGTTCAACATGCCGATCCTGTCGGCGATCGACACCGCGCGGCTGGGTCGGTCGATGGCCGGGCTGGCCGAGGAGGAGGGGGCGCGCCAGCTGCTGCTGGGGGTCGCCACGGCGTTCTACGGGTCGCTGTCGGCGCGCGAACTGGTGATGGTCCAGGCGGACGCCTTCGAGAAGGCCAAGGGCCGGGTGCGCGCGGCGCAGGCGCGGCTGGACGCCGGCGCCGGGATCCGCATCGACGTGGCCCGCGCGCAGCTCGAGCTGGAGACCGCGCGGCTGGCGCACGAGGCGGCGCTGCTCGGTTTCGACAACGCCCGGCAGGCGCTGGCGGGGCTGCTGGTGATGGACGAGCTGCCGCTGCCGGCGGTGCCGGAGACCGACCCGGCGGCCCCGGCGACGCCCGAGGAACTGGTGGAGCGGGCGGCGGCGGAACGCGCGGACGTCGAGCTCCGGCGGCTGCAGATCGCGCTGGCCGAGCAGAACCTGGAGTCGGCGTGGGCGGCGTTCTACCCGTCGCTGGCGGTGGCCTGGCAGCTCCAGTCGGAGCTGACCGATCCGGCGGGGTTCGGCGGCCGGCGCAACGCCTGGGCGCTCGTGTTCTCGCTGTCGATCCCGATCTACGACCAGTCGCGCTACGGGCTCCTGGACCAGCGGCGGGCCGAGATCCGCCAGGCCCAGACCAACCTCGAGACGTCGCTGCTGTCCATCGACACCGAGATCCACTCGGCCTTCCGCGCCTACGAGTCGTCGCTGACCACGATCGACACCGCCGCGCGGCAGGTGGAGCTGGCCGAGGAGGCGCTGCGGCTGGCCGAGGCGGGGTTCCAGGCCGGCGCGGCCACCAGCCTGGACGTCGACGACGCGCAGCAACGGGTCAACCAGGCGCGGATCAACCTGGCCGTGCAGCGCTACCAGAGCCGGCTGGCCCTGCTGAAGCTGGTCTTCCTGGCGGGCGAGGTTCCGGGGGGCGAGTAGCCGCGCGTGCATGGGATCCGGTACCTGGGTTCGCTACGGCGGCGGTTCCGCCGGAAGACGGCAGTCCCAGAGGTCGTAGAGGTTGTCCATGTAGGCCGTCTGCTCGGAGAACAGGACGCGGTTGCCGCCGTAGACGATCGGCCGCAAGTGATGGGCGGGCCAGTCCGTGATCCGGATTTCGCGACCGGTCGGCACGTGGAAGGCGTAGACCTGCTGACAGCGTTCCCAGCAGAACTCGTCGAAACCGTCGCGATTGTCCTCGTAGGCCGCCCACTCGCCGTCGGCCGACAGGGTGTAGCCCTGCATCCCGTGTCCGACGAGCAGGGGCACTTCGGTTCCCGTGAGCCGGTTGTAGGCGTAGATGTCGTTGTCCCAGCAACCGGCCCGGTAATCCACGCAGTATGGATCGTCGCCGAAACCCGGGCCGTTCCGCTGGTCGAGCCAGACGACCCAGGGCCACGCCAGGTCCGCTTCGAAGCGGTCGCATCGTTCGCCCTCGCCTAGAAACGTCTGGACGCCGGTCTCCAGGTCGATCATCAGGATCCGCCGGTAGGAGGTTTCGGTGACGAGCGTCGTTCCTTCGAGGGCCAACTCGACAGCGCCGCAGGTGATGTCGATCTCGACCCCGGTTTCCAGATTGGCAGCGTGAACGCACCAGCGCCGCTCCGTCTCCCGCCAGGCGATCCAGGGGTACTCGATCGCGACCGGGCCGACGTAGGTGTTCCCGTAGAGTCCAGGTTCGTATGTGTGCAGAATGGAGACCGTCCCCGCAGCCCGGTTTGCCAAGCGGAGTTGGCCATGGGCTGACACCCCGAACGGCTGCGTCCAACCGACGGCGTATGCGATCCAATCGCCATCCAGCGCGACATTCGTGGCCTGGGGTCGATCGATGCCCGTATCGATGAGGTCCTGCAGATCGTCGATCAACTCGACGGAACCGTCGCCGACATGGAAGACGAACAGCTTCCGGGTTTCGTAGCGGGGTGGAGGAGCGTCCATCGCCGTGAAGACGATCGCGTCCGGTTCCGCATCGTAGTTCTCGACGGACCGGTCCATCCCGATCTGCAAGCGGTCGCAGACCACGCCGGGCGCACCGCCGATGCGGTGGTCGGGGTCCAGCGGCGGGTCGCCGGGCTCCGGACACATGTTGCACGGGCAGTCCGAACGTTCGGCGTCATCCGCAGCCCCATCGTCGGCGATGACATCCTCGGCCGCATGGTCCGAGTCGCCGACCTCGGACTCCGCGTCCCCGACATCGGGTCCGGGACCGTCCGAGTCGGCGTCCGCGTCGGACTCGTCGGCGCACCGGCAGGAACCGGACTCGCAAGAGCCCGAGGCGAAGCCGTCGGATCGGCACTGCCGGTCGCATTCGACCGGCGAGCAGCCGCCCTCGCCGCCGTCGGTCCGACCGTTGGTGGACCCGCAGGCGCCAAGGACGAGGGCCCAGCCGACCGACACGCCGCGCACCAGACAGGGCATCATGGCTGCTGGCCCTTCGCGACGCGCAGGGTGTCGCCGTCGGCCGCGAACGAATGGCCCGACGACGAGGCAACGCCGCCGACCCATGCCCGGACGGTGTGATGGCCCACGTATTCCCACGGCTCGTCGGTCCGACCGTCGTAGACCGCGGTGCGGTTGAACGTCCGATTCACGTACAGGTACGGCCTTTCCACGGCGAGGTCGCGTGCCAGGCCAGCGCGGATCGCGGCTCCGACGCACGGCACACCCCCGCAGGAAGACCTCACGTCGATCCGGTAGGTGCGGTCGAGCAGGTTCACGAACAACCGACCGGGGTCGTACGCCGCCGGCGGTCGATGCAGGTAGTCGCAGACGCCGGACGTGTCGCACGCCCAGTCGACGAGCCGGTACCAACCGGAACAGGAGCCTGCCCGCACGACGACCAGTTCGTCCCCGAACCCGGGGTAGATCCGCAGATCGTCCAGAAGCGCCGGCGCCCCGGACGTGCTCAAGGCCACGATCGCCAGGCTTCGCAACCCGACGACGTACGCGCGGTTGCCGTCGGCGAACACCCGGCGGGCCTTGCCGCAGGTCGGAACGGCACCGACCGTCGTCCCGTCCGCCAACCGGATCATCCTCATCCCTTGCGCATCCGCGACCAGCGCGTGCCCCCGCCACAGAACGACGTCCGAGGACGAGTTGGGCAGCGGGACGTTCCGGGCGAGTCGAAGGCCGTCGCTCGCAATATCGAAGACGCCCAGGCTCCGGTCCGTGAGCGCGACGACCCGACCGGCCTCGGCGGCGACGGTCTTCAATCCGGCGATCGCGTACGACCAGACCTCCTCTCCGGGAACGACCGGCCATCGGCAGGCCAGCGAGGCCGACGCGGCATCACAGCGCAGCCTGCCGAAGTCCGGGAAACCCTGCGAATCGTCGCCGCATCGAGCGCCCCACATGGGGTCGTCGGTTCCGTCGGCATCGCAGTCCTCCTGCCCCGCCACGACGGCGAGGTCCTGCGCCGTCTGCCACAACCCCTCGCGGAGTGTCCACGACACCAGGCCGGCGTCGGGGCCGGCCGGATTGGCGACGACCGTCAACTCCTGTGTTGCCGGGTCGACGACGATGGTCTCGCCGCCGGTCACCGTGGGACAGGCTGAACCGGCGCACGGCGGCACCACCTCGGACCAGGTCCAGTTGGACAGGTAGAACGCCCAGAGGTCGGGGATGGGACCACCATTCGCGTCGAGACCGCCGAAGACCACCAGCCGGTGGCGTGCCGCATCGTACGTGACGGCCGCCGCGCGCCTGGCAGCAGGCCAGGCAGCGCTGCGCGGTACGGCGCCGACATCTCCGGCCTCAAGGTCGACCCACCACAGGCCGTCCACCACGCTTCCATCGCCCGCCCCGCCGAACAGCCACAGCTTGCGGTCCGCCACCACGGCGGCCGTGTCGGCGAGCCCGCCGACCGCGTCCGGGAGCGACCCGATCCACGACCAACGCCCGTCGTAGAACCAGATGTCGTCGAGCAGACCGTTCGTCCCGCGGCCGCCGACCAGCACCAGGCCGATCGGAGGCGTGCCCGACCCCGGCGTGTCGAAACCGCCGGACCCCGAGACGTCGCTGGGCGGTTGTGGACTGCCGGTTTCTCCGGCCATCACCGGACCGCGAGGCGCCAGGACTCCGCCGACCCGCGCGGGCGGCCAGGATGCGCCCTCGGACGCAACGACGCGGCTGAGCTGGAACGCCGCGGCCGTCGGGTCGTTGGCGACGCCGAGCTGCCGATCGGCATGCCACAGCTCCGCGGACGGACGCTCCATCGGGTCCAGACCGCCGAACGTCCAGAACTCGGACACGTTCCCGCGACCGTCGGTCGCCAGCGCCACGGCCGGCGCCATCAGGTCGAAGTTGCCGGCAACGACCTTCGTCGGTGCGAGGTTCGCGTAGGTCCGGCTGCCTGGTTGCCACTCCGACACCAGCAGGCCGCCGACCCGCGATCCCGGGACGTCGAAGCCGTACTGCTCGAAGCCGGGATGCTCCGGGTCCAGGACATCGACCACCGTGAGCAGCGGCGCGCCCAGGTCCGCCTCGCCCCACCACGGCGGAGGGCCGAGCGGCTGTTCGATGTGACCCACGACGGGTGTGCGGAACACGACCGGCGGCCGGAACCAGAGGCTCCAGTCGTTGATCCGCTGTCTCCGCGAGACGAAGGTGTTCCCGATATCCGCGTCCGGATAGCCGGCGAAGCCCGGGCCATCCGAAGGCCGCGCCCAGAACCAGGCGATCCTCGATTCGTCCTGCTCCTCCACCGGGAACCGGCCGTTGAGGTCCTCGACCCAGAGCCACGGCTGCTGGACGCGCCGCTCCGCGGAAGTGACCGCGCACCAGCCCGGAACGTCGCAGCCGGCGTAGTACTCGGTGTAGCCCACCCGCGAGTATCGGTCGCCTCGAAGCCCGAAGGCGACGGGGTCGGTCTCGTCCGACGTGTAGAGCGGACGGTAGGGGACATCCGGGTAGGCCCGCGTGCCGTCGTGCAGGATCGGCTGCCAGCGTCCACCGCCGGTACCAGCCACCGGGCAGAAGATCCTACAGTCCTCGTAGTAGGGGGCCCACGGCCGGCAGGCGCAACCGTCCATCTTGGTCTCGAGGTCGACGCCGGTGCGGAAGGCCGCGGAGTCGGGGTCGGCCGACGTGCCGGCCCACGAGCCGACCGGACAGAAGTCGAGCCGGACCGGATCGGTGGTCGAGACGGTCAGCGAGCCGCCGAGATCGCCGGCCGTCGTGGTCTCGCGGAACGTGGCTCGCCCGCGGCTCTCGAGGCACAGGTCGACGCACGGGTACTCGTCGCACGCGTCCCCTCGAATCGGCCGACCCTCGGCCAGTTCGTCGGCCAGGTTGCAGTTGGCCTGATCCCGGTTCTCGACCGTGGGGCAGTTGTCGCACGCGTCGCCGACGGTGTCGCCGTCCGAGTCGAGCTGCCGGGATCCGATGGGCGCCTCGAGCGAATCGACCTCGGCCGGGAAGCCCGACCGGTCCATGCCGGACGGTGCGTGATCCAACCAGGTAGGATCGTCGAGCGGGCAGAAGTCGCAGAGGTCCCCGACGCCGTCCCCGTCGGCATCGCTGTAGCCCGACGGCAGTCGCGGACCGGGCCCCGCGAACGTCGGCGGCAACGCGAGGCTGCTCGGAAGCGGGTCGAAGCCGTCGCGCGTGGGGGTCCGCTTGCACGGATCGCAGTGGTCGAAGATGCCGTCCCCATCGGCATCGGCAGCCTGTCGATATGCGGTCCACGGACACCCGTCGCAGCACTGGATGATCCCGTCGCCATGCCAGGTGTGCGCCACAAGGACGTCGCCGTCGTTCGTGGAGTCGAACACGGTCACGAACTGGTTGCACCATCTCGGCAGATCGGCTTCCGCAAGATGGGGGCACCCGTCGCACGCCACACCCAAGCCGTCGCGGTCCCCATCCCTCCTGTCCGCCCCGGGTACCCCAGGGCAGTTGTCGCAACCTGCGCAGACCAAGCCGCCGGCGCGGAAGATCTCGGGCCAGCCGTCTCCGTCGGCCGACTCCCAGACACGGCTCGCCAACTCCGCCGCCGTCGGTGCTCGCGGACACGCGTTGTCGTTGTAGGTACAGACGTCGATCCCGTTGGGAATCCCGTCACCGTCCGCGTCGGCCGACAGGTCCTCACGCCACGCCCGAAGCGGCTCGGAGTCGCACCCGACGTAGCTCTCGATCGGTCCGACGATGTAGCCGAAACCGTGCATTCCCACTTCGGACTGCGCGCCGTACGTCCAGAGCAAGGGCTGCCGCGACCCGTTCGAGTTCCGCACGACGAACTGGTCGCCCGGACTGGGCCGGTCATCGTCGTCGTTGTCCCTGTACCCGACGATTGCATAGGCATGCCCAACTCCCGAGGTGTGGACGACGTAGCCTGCGGCCAGGACGGCGAACATGTCGTCCGGACGACCGCTCTCCCATCGTGCCGTGTCGGCCAACCGGAAGAAGACGGGCAGCGACGGAACCTCGGGAGGCGGATCGCCGACAGCGGCAATGAAGGATGGATCCTCGTAGCACCAGAAGGGCCAGTGCGACAAACCGCCCCGTTCCCAGGCCGCCCGACTCACCCGCGGAACCGCCTCCTCGATGTCGCACGTCCCGAAACCGGGATCTCCGAAGCTGTCGCGGTCCACCAGCGGGCAGGTACCGAGCCGGGTGGTTTCGATGGCGTCCGGTCGGATGGTCAGGTCGGTCTGCGGCGGCGGCCAGTAGACGTAGTTCCGGAAGTCGGCGTACGGCAGACCTCGCGGTGCGTAGATCTCCAGGGTCGTGCCGATGTAGGCCAACCAGCCCGCGGGGTCGTCCGCACCAACTCCCGCATGGAGATAGCCGCCCCGCTCACAGGCGTTGATCACGTGCTCGGAGAGGTCCAGACCTCGATGAGCCCACGTTCCCCATACACTGCTCAGCGGATGGACATAGTCCCAGAGGGACTCGCAGACCAGAAACGGCCGGGGACCTGAGGGATCGTCGTCGGTGGGCAACCAGGGCAGCACCGGATCGTGTCGGCAGACAACGTCCGGCGGCAGGAGTCCGCGGTCGTGGTAGAACTCGCAGTTGTTCATCATGTACTGCGTCTCGAGGACACCGACCGGGCCGAAGGTCTCGCACTCGCCCGCGCCCTGCTGCCTGCCCCACGATGCGTGGTAGTCCCAGGAATACTCGGGCGGCACGTCCCAGCCCGCCTTGAAGATGCCCTCGTCGAACGAATCGTTCGCGATCAGCCAGTCTTCGAATGCGAGTTGCTTGGCCTCCCAGTCGACAATCTCATCGACATCCAGCGCGTCTTGCGCCGTTGCGGAGGACTCAACGGCCGTCAGCAAGCCCCCCCCCTGCGAGGAACATGCCGAAGAGGAATCCGGCTCGTGTCCGAAGCAGGTCACTCATGGTCTCCTCCCTCCCGTGCCGACCTTCGCGTCACCCACGTCTTCGCTGCCAAGCATGAGGGTACGGTCACCGCTGGGCGCTGTCAATGCGCCGGGACGGCCGCGCCGGGACGGCCGGCACGCGCGAAGGGAGGGTGACCCTCCCGGACCGTTACACCCGGGAAGGGTGTCCGACCAGCCTCAGGTCGAAGGCCGCGCGATCCGGTTCGAAGGAACGCCGACTCTCGCCGGCTGGCGGCGTCGTACACTTCGAACCTACGCCGCGTGCGACGGACGGGCGAGCAGGTCTCAGGCGGCGCCGACGGCGACGGCGCCCCGCGGCTCGGCCAGCGCCGCGCCCTCGCGCAACCGGACGGTGACGATCTTCGAGACGCCGGGCTCCTCCATCGTCACGCCGTACAGCACCTCGGCGCGCTCCATCGTCTGCTTGATGTGCGTGACGACGATGAACTGCGTGCGGTCGGCCAGCTCGTGGATCAGGTCGCAGAACCGGCCGACGTTGGCGTCGTCCAGCGGCGCGTCGACCTCGTCCAGCACGCAGAACGGGCTCGGCTTGTAGAGGAACAGCGCGAAGACCAGCGAGACCGCGGTGAGCGCCTTTTCGCCGCCCGAGAGCAGCTCGATCGACTGCGGCCGCTTGCCCGGCGGCTGGGCCACGATGTCGACGCCCGCCTCGAGCAGGTCCTCGGACTCGGTGAGCTGCAGGTACGCGCGGCCGCCGCGGAACATCTTGGGGAACAGCCGCTGGAACTGCTCGTTGACCGCGTCGAAGGTCGCGCGGAAGCGCAGCCGCGACTCGCGATTCATCTTGGTGATCGCGGTGCGCAGGTCGGTCACCGCCCGCTCCAGGTCGTCCTTCTGGCGCGTCAGCTCCTCGACCGCCGCGGCGGCCTCCTGGTACTCCTCGATCGCCAGCAGGTTCACCCCGCCCATCCGCTCGAGCAGCCGGCGCAGCTCGTCGGAGCGCCGGCGCGCGTTCTCGTCGGCCGGCGGGTCGGCGTGGCGCGCGGCGACGGCCTCCTCCAGCGTCGTCTGGTGGCGCTCGCGCAGCCGCTCGTCCAGGAACCGCACCTCGCGCAGCGCCGCCTCGACGTCGCCGCGCGTCTCGGCGACGCGGCCCGCCAGCGCGGTCTGCCGCTCGCGGCCCTCGCGCACCGTCGCCTCGCGGTCGAGGATCCCGGAGCGTTGCGTGTCGAACGAGGCCTGGGCCATCGCCAGGGCGTCGGCGCGCTGGCGGTGCTCGGTGGTCAAGTCCTCCAGCTCGAGCGCCAACCGGACGATGCGTCCGCGCGCTTCGCCCCAGGCCTCCGCGTTGCGCTCGGCCTCGGCGTCCGCCTGCTCGTTCTCGCGGGCCAGCTCCGCCAGCCGCCGCTCGAGGCTCTC
>CAZMRP010000166.1:0-8874 GCA_964568275.1 uncultured Myxococcales bacterium | reverse complement strand
CGGTGGCCATCGTCGGGGCGGCCGCGATCTTCCCCGGCTCGCCGAACCTCGAGGCGTTCTGGGCCAACCTCGAGGCCGGCGCGGACCTGATCACCGAGATCCCCGCCGACCGTTTCGACTGGCGGGCCTACTGGGGCGACCCGCTCGCCGAGCCCAACAAGATGAACACCCGCTGGGGTGGCTTCGTCGCGGACCTCGACAAGTTCGACGCCAGGTTCTTCCGCATCGCGCCGAAGGAGGCCCGCGGGATGGACCCCCAGCACCGGCTGTTCCTCGAGACGGTCTGGGCCGCCCTCGAGGACGCCGGGCAGCGGCCCTCGCAGCTCGCGGGCCGGGAGGTCGGGGTCTTCGCGGGGCTCGCCGCCTGCGACTACGCCGAGGTGCTGCGGGCCGCCTCGCCCGAGGTCGGGATCCACGCGTACTCCGGCGTCTCGCCGTCGATGCTCGCCAACCGCGTCTCCTACCTGCTCGGCGTGCACGGTCCCAGCGAGGCGGTGGACACGGCCTGTTCGAGCGCCCTGGTGGCGCTCCACCGCGCCCGGCTGGCCCTGCTGCGGGGCGAGTGCGAGCTGGCCGTCGCCGGCGGCGTGAACGCGCTGATCACGCCCGAGTTCTTCATCTCCTTCTCCCGGGCCGGGATGCTCTCCCCGGACGGCCGCTGCCGTTCCTTCTCGAGCGCGGCCAACGGCTACGTGCGCGGCGAGGGCGTCGGCGCCGTGGTGCTCAAGCCGCTCTGCGCCGCCCGCGAGCACGGCGACCAGATCTACGCCGTGATCCGCGGCTCGGCGGTCAACCACGGCGGCCGCGCCAGCTCCCTCACCGCGCCGAATCCCGCGGCGCAGGCGCGGCTGCTGGTGACCGCCTACGAGGAGGCCGGCATTCCGCCGCAGTCGGTGAGCTACATCGAGGCCCACGGCACCGGCACCTCGCTCGGCGACCCGATCGAGGTCAACGGCCTCAAGCAGGCCTTCGACACGCTGTACGCCCGGGCCGGGCTCGAACCGCCCGCGGCGCCCCACTGCGCCCTCGGCTCGGTGAAGACCAACGTCGGTCACCTCGAGGGCGCCGCCGGCATCGCCGGACTGCTCAAGATCCTGCTCGCCATGCGCCATGGCCGGCTCCCCCGCTCGCTGCACTGCGTGGAGCCGAGCCCCTACCTCGAGCTCGAGGGCACGCCCTTCGAGCTGGTCCGGGAGACGCGCGACTGGGTGCGTCCACCGGACGGACAGGGGGGCCGCTACCCCCGACGCGCCGGCGTCAGCTCCTTCGGCGTGGGCGGGACCAACGCCCACGTGGTGCTCGAACAGCTCGAGGAGGCGCCCGGTGCGGCGGACGAGGCCGCCGGACCGTCGCCGCAGCTGCTCGTCCTCTCGGCACGGGACGAGGACCGGCTGCGGGACTACGCCGCGCGCCTGGCGGAGTTCCTCGAGCGGCCGGAGCGCCGCGTCCGGCTCGCCGACGTGGCCCACACGCTCCGGGTGGGGCGCGACGAGCACGACCACCGCCTGGCCTTCTGCGCGGTCGACTTCGGGTCCGCCGCCCGGGCCTTGCGCGGGTACGCGCAGGGCGAGGCCGGCGCGCCCCTGGCGACCGGCAAGGTCGGCGACCCCGGTGGCGCGGCCGAAGTGGAAACCGCGCTCGCGAGCGGCGACCTGGACGCCCTGGCTCGCCTGTGGGTCCGCGGAACGTCCATCGACTGGTCGCGACTCCCGGGCGGGGAGTCGGGCCGGCGGGTGTCGCTGCCCACCTACCCCTTCGCCCGCACGAGACACTGGGTCCAGCCCGCCACGGGTTGAGCCCGGGAGCGCGGCACGGCGAGGCCGCGGGCCGGCCGTCGATTCTCTTGGTGCCCGACGCCCGGCCGTGGTAGGAGACGGGCGTCCGGATCCCTCGGCAGTACGGCATCGAAAGCATACGACGGGGTTTGACCGTAGGCCGGAGCGTTGATGGCCGCTGAGAACATCCTGGAGCTGACCTCGGGCCTCTACCAGTTCCTGCTCGCCACCGAGCAGACGTGCCTCGCCGGGCGCAGGGCGGCCGAGGACGCCCGGTTCCGGATCATGCAGCGGGCGCGCCAGCTCTCGGAACGGTTCCAGGAGGCGCGCCAGAGCGCCGGCGCCCGCGTCTGCGAGCGGTGCGACGAGATCGCCGCCAGCCTCCGGGAGTTCGCCTCCGAGGTGGAGTTCCGCCGCCCGACCACCGCCGGCGTGCGCGAAGCGTGGCAGCGCCTGGGCCGCCAGTACGAGGCGCTGGTCGCCTCGGTGCGCACGGCGCCCCGGCCCGCCGACGCGAAGGTGCGCCTCGCGCACCTGAAGCCGCGGAACTGGTACCGCAGCCTGTTCCACGTCTCGGTGGGGCTCGTCGCCACCCTGACCTACCAGTTCCTGCTCGACCGCACCGCGATGCTGGTGCTCGGGGCGAGCCTGCTGCTGGGCTTCGTGGTGATGGACCTCCTGCGCCGCTTCTCGCCGACGCTCAACGAGGGCTTCGTGACGCGCGCCTTCGGCAGGATCTCGCGCCCGAGCGAGGCGCATCGGATCCCCGCCGCCACGTGGTACCTCGTGGCGCTGCTGCTCGGGGCCTTCTGGTACCCGAAGCTCGCGATCCAGCTCGGTGCGCTGGCGCTCGCCTTCGGCGACCCGGCCGCATCGCTGGTCGGCAAGCGCTGGGGGCGGCGGAAGCTGCTCGGGGAGAAGAGCCTGGCGGGCACGCTTGGGTTCTTCGGCGCCGCCGTCATTGCCACCGCGGGCTTCCTGGCGCTGGCGGCCCCCGGGTTGGGCGCCCTGTCGATCCTGGGGATTTCCGCCGCGGTGGCTCTCGTGGGCGCGGTGACCGAGCTGCTGAGCCGCCGGCTCGACGACAACCTCACCATCCCGCTGGCCGCGGGCGGCGCGGCCTACCTGCTGCTGTTCCTCCTGTAGGTGTCCCGGACGGCGACGGGCGGGCGGGCGGCCGGAACCCCTGCCCTTCGGACGATGCCGCCGGGGTGCGGCGCCAACTCCGCGTTCCGGTTCGCATCCGCTCGAACCTCCCTCGCCGTTCCTCGTGCGTCGCGGCTCAGTACGGCCGCGGCGGCAGCCCCTCGAGCCGCAACTCCGGGTGCTCCGCCAGCCACCGTTCGAAGGCAGCCCAGGCGCGGTCGTACTCGTCGGTCTCCTCGCCGGCCTCTTCCCGGGCCTCCTCGTCGAGCGACGGCAGGCCGGCGGCCTGCTGCGCCTGCTCGAGGCTCAGCTCGCCGCGCTGCCACTGACGGTACGCGCGCAGGACCGGGAACAGCTCGGGGCACCGGTCGGGTCCGCGGAAGTCCATGCCGGCGGAGCGTTCCGCGCCCGGATACCAGCCGGGGTTGACGTCGTCGGGGACCGTGCGGGGCAGCGCCATGTACGGGGTCTCGTCGGGGACGTTGGTGAACGCGTCGTACAGCGGCGCCGCCGCCGCGTCGGTGCGGCCGAGCGGCGGCAGGCCGAGGATCAGCTCGATCGTGCGGAACACCGACAGGAACGAGCCGTGGACGCGGCTGATGTGGCCGCGGCGGGCCCAGGGGCTGATCACGAGCAGGAACGAGCGGTGGGCGTCGATGTGGTCGGCGCAGCTCTGCGGGTCGTCCTCGACGACGAAGATCGCCGTCGTCGGCCAGTACGGCGAATGGCTGAGCTCGTCGACCAGCACCCCGAGGGCGTAGTCGTTGTCGTTGATCATCGCCTCGGGGGTCAACGAGCCGGCCCGGGTGCCGTGGGTGTGGTCGTTGGGCAGTCCGATGAACACGTACGGCGGGAAGTCGCCGCCGAGCAGCTGCTCGGCGACGTAGCGCGCCTTGGCCTCGTCGCGCACCTCCATGTTGAAGAACACGCCGGGGAACTCGAGGTCGGTGTGGGACAGCACGGTCTCGCCGCCGACCGAGCCGAGCGTGCCGACGACCTCGCCGTAGTTGGTGAAATCGATCCCGTGGCGCATCAGGTGCTGGAAGAAGGTGCCGACGTCGGGCTGGCCCTGGTCGAGCACCGAGACCTCCTCGAACCCGCCGCTGCGGTAGTTCTCGATCCAGACCCGCTCCATCAGCTCGGTGACGAACAGGCCGGTCAGCCACAGGTGGCCCTGCACCGACACCTCGGAGTCGGTGTAGAAGTTGTCGTGCAGCGTGAACTCCTCGGCCAGCTTGTGCTGGTTCGGCGTGATCTCCCGGCCCCAGTGCAGGTACTCCGAGCCCGCGTCGGCCTCGGCGCCCGGGAAGTCGCCGAACACGCAGTCGAAGGTCTTGTTCTCCTTGACCACCAGCACGACGTGCTCGATCGGCGAGACGTCGCCCTCGCGCAGCGGGATCGGGAACGGCGGCTCGCACGCCGCCGGGAAGTCGAACGGGAACCCAGACTCCGGCCGCCGGTAGTTCGCCTCGACCTGCGCGGTCCAGGCGGCGAGGTCCCCGCCGGCGACGTCGACGAGCATGATGCTGCCGGCGACCCAGTCCTTGATGTCCCGCCCCGGGTTGGGCCCCAGGCTGCCGCTCTTGCCGTGGACCACGACCATCGTCGCGCCGTCCGGGGTGAACGCGAGGTCCGTGGGATACCAGCCGGTCGGGATCGAGCCCAGCACCGCCAGGCTCGCCGCGTCGAGCACCAGGACGGCGTTGTCGCCGCCGCGGGTGACGTACAGCCGGTCGGAGGACGGCTCGTACCAGACGGCGTTGGGGTTCGAGTTGCGCGCCGGCTCGGCGGCGCCCGGCAAGGCGAAGTCGCCGACCCAGGCCCGCTCGACGATGTCGTGCGTCACCGGATGGATCGCCACCACCTCGTCCCCGCCCGAGACGGCGGCGTAGATCCGCTGGCCGTCCGCGCGCGCGGCCAGGCCCGCGGGGCTCGAGTCCGCAACGACGCTCGCCAGCGACACGCCCAGGTCGAGGTAGACGACGTGGATGCGGTTGCCGGCGAGGGCCGAGGCGTACAGCTCGTCGCGGCCCGGAACCTGGACCACGTCCCAGACGCCGGTGGCCAGCGGAATCGTCCGGCGAACGGTCGACGTGGTGGTGTCGATCTCGACGATGCCGTTGCCGAGCACGCCGCCGTCGAAGCGCGCGACCCACAGGCGCGTGCCGCTCTCGTTCAGCGCCAGGCCGGCCGGGTAGCCCCCGACGTCGATCGGCGCGGCCTCGGTCAGCGTGCCGTCGGGCAGGACGTGGAACACGTCGACGTCGCCGCCGACGCCGTTCGAGGAGAACACCCGGCTGCCGTCGGGATGCACAGCCAGACCGTAGAACGCCTCGGCGCGCGCGAGGCGCTGCAGCACCCCGCCCGTCTCCAGCTCGACGGCGTACAGCAACCGGTCGTCGTCGCTGGCGCTGACGACGTAGGCCACGCCGCCGTCCGGGTGAACCTCGACGTCCTGCGGGAACCCGTCCAGGATCGTCTCCGGACCGGCCGGGGTGACCGCGCGACCGCCGGGGATCAGGCGCGTGCCGTCCGGGTTGAGTCCCATCCGGAGCAGCGCCGCGGGCGGCGGCGCGGGCAGCGCGCAGTCGGGCGCGACCTCCGCCGCGTCCTCGACGTCGGCCTCGGCCCCCTCCTCGTCGGCCCCCTCGTCGGCCGCCTCATCCGCGGGGACGTCCTCCGGCACCTCGGCGACGCCCTCGGCCTCCGCCTCGCCGCCCGCGTCGTCCCCGGCCGTCGCGCCGGAGCCGCAGTCGCAGCCGCCGGCCGCCAGCAGGGCCAGCACCACCGTAGCCGTCCGCATCATCCCCACCGCCCCCTCCCCGTCCGTCGGAATCCGCGCCTCGAACCACAGTCTGACCGTCGGCCCACCCGTCGTCAATCACGCGCCGACCGCCGAATTGCGGGTCGAAAGCCGTGCGGAGTTCGTGCTACGGTCGCGCCGAAGATGCGAAGGCCGTCCGGCGCGGCGCAGCCCGCGGCCGGGGTCCGGAGGCAAGGTGACGGGCGACACGGGATGGCGCCACGGCAGGTGCGGGCCGACCCGCTTCCCGACCTGGCTCGGCCTCGTCGGTCTGGCCGAGGGGCTGATCGTCGCCGGGGTGGCCGGCGCGCAGGAAGCGCCGGGGAGTCCCGTCGCTGCGGCGGAGGTCGCGGACGAGGCGGCGGCCGAGACGCCCGACGAGGAGTCTCCGCCGGTCTACGAATCGGTCGTGGTGGGCACGCGGCAGCCGGAGGACCCGTTCCGCTCGGACCGCGCCGTGGCGACGGTCGGCTCCGGGGAGCTGGCCGAGCGCGCGCCGCGGACCACGCCCGAGGCGCTGGCGGAGGCGCCGGGGGTGTTCGTCCAGCAGACCAACCACGGCGGCGGCTCGCCGATCCTGCGCGGGATGGTCGGGCCGCAGAACCTGATCCTCGTCGACGGCGTGCGGCTCAACAACTCGGTCTACCGCACCGGCCCCGTGCAGTACCTGAACCTCGTCGATGCGCTGTCGCTGGAGCGGGTCGAGGTGCTGCGCGGACCGGGGTCGGTGCTCTACGGCTCGGACGCCATGGGCGGCGTGATCCGCCTGTTTCCCGTCGGCAGCCTCTGGACGGACGCGGACGGCACCGCGCTGTCGGCCACACTGACCGGCATCGCCGGCTCGGCCGACGACCAGCGGACGGGCCACGCGCGCCTCGGCCTGGCCCACCGCGGCCTGCGGGCGCTGGTCGGCGGGACGCTGCGGTCGTTCGGCGACCTCGAGGCGGGCCCGGGCGTCGGCCGCCAGGTCCACACCGGGTACACGCAGGAGTCGGCCTCGGCGCGGCTGGCCTACCGCGTGGAGGACGGGGCGCTGGCCGGCTGGGCCGTCACGACGGCCTGGCTGTGGACCCGGCTGTCCGACGTCGGCCGGACCGACAAGCTGTTCGATGCCCGGTCGCTCCAGCTCTACGACAACGACGACCACCTGCTGTACCTGCGCCTCGCCGCGCCGCTCCCGTCCATCGACAGCGACGCCGAGCTGACGCTGTCGTACCAGGGGTTCTTCGAGCGCAAGGACACGCTCGCGATGCAGGACGACCTGGTCACCGAGGTGTCGACCACCCGGGACGACACGCTGGTGGACACGCTCGGGCTCGACCTGCAGTGGACCACGCGACTGCTCGAGAACCGGCTGCGGCTGCTCGGCGGCGGGACCTGGTACCGCGACTGGGTCGACGCGGAGCGCCGCTACCGCGCCGGGGCGGCGCCGCTCGAGCTGCGACCGGACCCGGGGTTCCCGGCGGGCTCGACCTACGACAACTACGGCGTGTGGCTGATGGTCGAAGGGGAGCCGTGGGTCGGCGACGGGGGTCACGAGCTGCGCCTCGCCGCCGGGTACCGGCTGCACGGCATGGTCGGGCAGGCCCCGGCCCGCGACGGGCTGCCGGAGGTGGACGAATCGGACCTCGGACACGTGGCGTTCGGCAGCGTGCGCTACGCCTGGGCCGACCGGCTGACCGCGGCCGCGACCTTCTCCCAGGGCTTCCGCGCGCCGAACCTGGCGGAGGCGGTGCTGCTGGGCGACACCGGCAAGTACTTCCACATCCCGAACCCGGACCTCGGACCGGAACGCTCGGACACCATCGAGCTGCTGCTGCGCGGCCGGGTCTGGCGGCTGACGCTGGGCGCCGCGGGCTACGTCTCGCTGCTGCACGACCTGCTGCGCCGCGAGGAGACGACCTTCCGCGGCGCGACCGAGGTGGGGGGCAAGCCGGTGGCCTGGGACGTCAACGGCGGCGAGGGCACGCTGTGGGGCGTGGAGACCGAGCTCGCGCTCGAGCTGCCGGCCGGGTTCTCGCTGGCCGGAAACCTGGCCTGGGCCTGGGGCGAGGAGGAGCTGCCGGCGGGCGGGACGATGCCGCTGACGCGGATCCCGCCGCTGTTCGGCCGCGTCGCCGCGCGCTGGGCCTCGCCGTGGGCCGGCCCGCTGCGCGGGTTCGTGGAGCTGTACGTGCTGGCGGCGGGAACCCAGGACCGGCTGTCGACCGAGGACGAGAAGGACGCGCGGATCCCGGACGGCGGCACGCCCGGCTGGACGACGCTCAACTTCCGGGCGGGCCTCGAGGCCGCGGACGACCTGCGCATCACGCTCGACGGCCGCAACCTGCTCGACGAAACCTACAAGTACCACGGCTCGGGCGTCTACGGCCCGGGCGCCTCGGTGGTGCTGTCGGTGACCGCGGCGCTCTGACCGCGCTCCGCCGGGTCGGAGGCGAGGCCGCGACGAGACGAATTGCCTCGGCGCGCCGGTCGAGGTATAGACGCGGTCCAGGGGCTTCATGACACTTCGTTTGCTCGCACCCACGATCCTGACGCTCGCGAACATCTCGGCCGGCTTCCTCGCGATCCTCGCCGCTTCCGAGGACCGCTTCCCGCTGGCGATCTGGCTGGTGGTCGGCGCGATCCTGCTCGACGGGCTGGACGGTCGCGTCGCGCGCCGGCTCGGGGCGACCAGCGAGTTCGGCCGGCAGCTCGACAGCTTCTCCGACGCGGTGAGCTGCGGCGTCGCGCCCGCCTTCCTCGTCTACCGCGCCGTGCTGGGATCGCTCGGCGTCTTCGGCGCCGCCGTCGCCGTGCTCTACCTGCTGGCGGGGATCGCGCGGCTGACCCGCTTCAACCTGACCTCGGACGTCCACACGAAGGCCCGGCGCACGGTCGGCGTGCCGATCCCGATTGCCGCGGGGTACATGCTGGCGCTGGTGGCGATGCGCGGCCAGCTGGCCCCGGAGCTCGCGGCGGCGGCGGTCGTGCTGCTGGGCCTGCTGATGGTCTCGCGCTGGCATCTGCCGGAGCTGCGCGGCGACGTGGTCGGGATCTTCATCCTGCTCGGCCTCGGGACCTACTTCGCGGTGCTGCTGCACCCGGGTTGGGTCACCGTCGCGGTCTGGAACGCCTGGAACGTCGTGATCCTCGCCGTGGCGGCGATGC
>CAZMRP010000165.1:6739-8921 GCA_964568275.1 uncultured Myxococcales bacterium | reverse complement strand
GTCGTGGTCGTAGTCGTGGTCGTGGTCGTGGTCGTAGTCGTAGTCGTAGTCGTCGTCGGGGAGTCGAAGCTCGGCCTTCCATCCCCCCCGACCTCCGGATGCCGGGCCTCCGGAACCGCCCGTCCACGACGACGACTACGACGACGACTACGTTTCTGTGGTAGGTACCACTCCACGATGTCCCCATGGGCCAAACGGCTGACCGCCGCCTTCGCCGCCCTCGGCATCGGCCTCCTCACCCTCGGCGCCCTCCTCCCCGACGACCAGGCACCCCCGCCCACCACCGAACCAACGGCCGCCGCGCCGGATGACTCTCCCCTCGTCTCCCTCTCTCCCCCCTCCCTCGTCCTCGCCGCCAACGGAGAGGCCGACCTCACCCTCCGCGTCTCCCTCCCTCCTCCCCCCCCAGGCCAGCTCGTCCAGGTCGTCAACCTCGCGACCGACAAGCTCTACGTAGCCGGCGGCATCACCATCCCCCCGGGCCGGACCGAGGCGCGCATTCGTCTCCTCGGCATCAACGCCGGCGAGGCCACGATCCTCGTCAAACTCGCGGCCGGCCCCCTCGCCGATACCTTCGACTGCGCCGCTCACCCCGACCGCTGCACCGCCTCCGCCGCCGTCTCCGTCGGCTACACCGCCACCGTCGCCCTGCACCGCGTCGAGGATTCCGGCACCCCGTGGTACCTCCGAGCGCTCGGCGTCTTCGGCGTCCTCGCCCTCATGGCCGTCGCCTGGGCCTTCTCCACCAACCGCAAGCTCATCGCCTGGCGCCTCGTCGCCTGGGGCATCGGCCTCCAGGTCCTCTTCGCCCTCCTCGTCCTCAAGACCCCGTGGGGCCGGTCGGCCTTCGCCGCCGCCAACGACGTCGTGCTCCAGCTCCTCGAGTTCACCCGCATCGGTACCGCGTTCGTCCTCGCCTCCTACGTCTCCGGGTCCATCCACCCCGCGCTCTCCAACTTCGTCTTCCAGATCCTCCCCACGATCATCTTCTTCTCCTCCCTCATGACCGTCCTCTATCACCTCGGCATCATCCAGTGGGTCGTCCGCGGCCTCGCCTGGGTCATGGCCCGCACCATGCGCACCAGCGGCGCCGAATCCCTCTCCGCCGCCGCCAACATCTTCGTCGGCCAGACCGAGGCTCCCCTCGTCGTCCGCCCCTACATCGACCAGATGACCACCTCCGAGCTCCACGCCGTGATGGTCGGCGGCATGGCCACCATCGCCGGCGGCGTCCTCGCCGCCTACGTCGGCATGCTCATGAACGTCTTCCCCGACGTCGCCGGCCACATGATCGCCGCCTCCGTCATGTCCGCCCCCGCCGCCCTCGTCTTCGCCAAACTCGTCGTCCCCGAAGACGGCGTTCCCCTCACCCGCGGCTCCGTCAAGCTCGACGTCCCCAAGCTCGACGTCAACGTCATCGATTCCGCCGCCCGCGGCGCCGGCGACGGCTTGAAACTCGCCGCCAACGTCGGAGCGATGCTCCTCGCCTTCATCGCGCTCCTCGCCATGCTCAACTGGTTTCTCTCCTCCCTCGGCGGCCTCTTCGATTTCCCGGCCCTGTCCCTGCAGTGGATCCTCGGCCAACTCCATCGCCCGCTCGCCTTCCTCATGGGCGTCCCGTGGCACGAGTCCCACCTCGCCGGCACCCTCATGGGCGAGAAACTCATCCTCACCGAGTTCGTCGCCTACCTCGACCTCTCCAACGTCCTCACGGAAAACGCCTCCGCGCTCTCCTATCGTTCCACCGTCATCGTCTCCTACGCCCTCTGCGGCTTTGCCAACTTCGGCTCCCTCGCCATCCAGCTCGGAGGCATCGGCGGCATCGCCCCCTCCCGCCGCTCCGACCTCGCCCGCGTCGGCCTCCGCTCCCTCCTCGCCGGCACCCTCGCCGCCTACCAGACCGCCACCATCGCCGGCATCCTCGTCTAACCAACGTAGTCGTAGTCGTAGTCGTAGTCGTAGTCGTGGTCGCAGTCGTGGTCGTGGTCGTGGTCGTAGTCGTGGTCGCACTCGCCCGGGAACCCCTCGCTTCGCTCGGGGCCCCGGGCTACGTGGCGCCCCTACCGGTCGAAGACGCGTGGCGCCCCTACCGGTCGAAGACGCGTGGCGCCCCTACCGGTCGAAGACACGTGGCGCCCCTACCGGTCGAAGACGCGTGGCGCCCCTACCGGTCGAAGACGCG